>CAYQLG010000036.1:0-35444 GCA_964418235.1 uncultured Planctomycetales bacterium | reverse complement strand
ACCCACGACATTCACGTTGGCAACGTGACGCTCTACCACTGAGCTACACCCGCAGCGACGCGACGCCCGAAAAAAGCCGGCGACGAGTCTACGCACGCTGCACCCGCCCAAGCCGCGACGCCAACTGTCACGGCTTGGATCGGATGGAGAACTGTACCCGAGCCACGCCGCTTTGGCAAGTGCCCGTCGGCAGGATTGGCTCTGCGGCGATCCGGCTTCGGCGCCAAGCGAACAGCTAAGCCCGTTCCCTCGTGCTTCGTCAAACTTGAATTTTCGGATGAAGCGGAAAGGAGCTCCGACGTCACGGCATGAGATTCGTGCCTGTTTTTGTAGTGGGACGCACGGGCCGGAGGCCCATGCTACCCGCGTTTCGAACCCGCAAATTCAAGTGATACAAAGCACTAGGCGCCCCAGAACGTTACCGCAACTCAAGTCGGCTGAAGCCGGCTGAAGAGGTCGCCCCGTGCCAAGCTGCTGCAACCGCGGCAGCCACCGCGATCGCCGCGGTCTCCACGCGCAGCACATAAGGCCCCAGCCGCACCGGTTGAGCGCCTTGCACGCGCAGCCAAGCCGACTCAGCCGGTGTCAGGCCACCCTCGGGGCCGATCACGACCGCGAGCGGCGCGACGAGCGCAGGAGTCGCGGCGGTTGCTGGTGCATGCGACGATACCGTGGCTGTGTTCGTCGGCATTTCACGGCGAACCTCGGTTGCAAGCGCGTCGCTGAGCGACTGCGCTGCGCCAACCTCAGCGACGAAGAGCCGATCGAGCGCCGCTGTGACGCGCGGAAGCGCGCCGGCAGCAGGAGTCGCCTGATTGCGCACTGAATCTGACGTCTGTTTCGACTCCGACGCCGCGCCGTGCGCGGGCATAGCCTCGGCCGGATTCTGCGGGAGGGGCGCCAGCCCAACCGCGACGGCCGACTGCAGGTCGGCGCTGATTTCGATTCGCGGCAGCCACGCCCGCCGGCTTTGCTTGCACGCCTCGATCGCGGTCCGCAGCAGGCGGCTCACATGCTGCGGGCCGGTTCGCACTACGGAGCGCTCAAAGTCGGTCAGCACGAATCGTGCCGCGCCCAGCTCGGTGCATTTCTCGATCAGCCAGTCGAGGCGGTCGCCTTTGCATGCGGCGACGATCAGTGTCAGCGGCGGCCCGGGCGACACTCGTTGTACCGCTTCAATTCGGGCGGGCAGCCCAGTGGGCTTGGCCGCGCGCGGCGCTTGAATTGCGACGATGTGCGCGTGTGCCAGCGTGCCGGCGCCGTCGAAGAGCGTAATCGCGTCGCCCGGGCCGAGCCGGCGGCTGCCGGCAGCATGCTGCGCTTCGGCGGCGCTAAGCTCGACGAGGGCGTCATGCGACGGAGGTCCGGCGGCGCACAACGTCGGCTGATGAAACCAGGCGGCGCTCATCACGTCTTCCTCAATACCAGCGCCATGTATCCTCAGAAATCCGACGGCAGCAATGTGGCTCACTCGCATCGCGACCGGGCAAATACAAGCGCCGCCCACTGATGTTTGCTCGACTCAAAGTCGCCTCGGCCACGCGCAACCCAAACGTGAACTATGTGAATGCACTACGCTCGCGGCGGCGACTCATCGCCCAGCTCCGCGGCTTCTTCGGGTGAAAGCTCGCGGTTGATGACGTACTGCTCGTTCAACCAGTGCCCGAGATCGACCCATTGGCAGCGCGGGCTGCAAAACGGATAGAGCGCCGGGAGCGGCCCCGCATAGGTCACGGCTTTCTTACAGATCGCACAGGTGTATTCGGTCATGCGTGAATGACTCACAGCGCCGCGCCCCGGCCCGCGGCCGGCGCGCATGGGCTTTAGATGCCCGGTCCCTCGCCCCATTTCAGTTTCCGCCGCAGGGCATACCAGCCCGAATGCCGCGGGTTGCGAACGAGCAGAAAATCGGATGGATAGCGCGTAATGGTCAGCGTATCGCCGCCGCGCAGCAGAAACGTATAGCGACCGTCAATCGAGGCGGTCGTCCCCGGGTTGCCCTGATGGCAGCGTAGCACGATCCGACGCCGGGCGTCGAGCACCAGCGGACGGTATGTGAGCGCATGGGGACAGATCGGCGTAAGAATGAAGACCTCCGCCGTCGGCTCAAGAATCGGGCCGCCGGCCGACAGGTTGTGAGCTGTGCTGCCCGAGGCGGTCGCGACGATCAGGCCGTCGCCGCGCACGTGAGATACCGGGTCGCCGTCAACCTCGATGCTGACTTCGATCATGTGAAACGGCGGGCCGGCGAGAATCACGCAGTCGTTCACGCCCGGCGAGATCCGGGCCATGTCGATCGGCGGCGCCGCATGTCCTGGTCCGGCCGCGTACTCGACGTTCAAGAGCAGCCGGCGCGTGAGCGGCAGCTCATGCGTAAAAAGAAAATCGCCCTCATGCTCGAGCTGCTCAGCGGTGAATTCGGTGAGATAACCAAGCTTGCCGAGGTTCACACCGAGAATCGGCAATTGCTGCCGCCCCAACCCGTGCGCGGCGGCCAGCAGCGTGCCGTCGCCGCCCAGCACCAACAGCAGATCAGGGCGATGCGGCAGGGCCAGGCTGCTGTCATACGAAATCGCGGAGAACACCAGCTCGGCGCGGGGGCTGAGCCAGCGGCGAAGACGATCGAGCGTTTCGACGGCCGCCGGTTTGTCCGGCGATCCTAACATGGCGATGCGATGCGGTGCGCCCACGCTGGTTTCACGCTTGCGCCCCGTCGTCTGCCGGCGGAGGTCGCGCGTTACGCGGCGCGACCGCACCTCCCGCGGCCCTCTGCGAGGCGGCTGTCGCAAGTATAGTCTCCGCCGCGACGGCCTGACGGGGGCGATGCTCCACACACCGGTTGGCCGATGGGCGCGCATCTCTGAGCGGATCGCGGGCTGTGTCGATCCGCAGCGCGGCTAGTCGGGCCTGCGCATGTCCCCGAGATAGGGGGGTGGTTTGTGCGAATCCCCATGGATCAGCTATTCAGGCGCTGCAAGAGCCGATATCATGACCATGTAATATTCAGAGCGTCGAAAGCGACCGCATGATGGCGTGATCAAACTGTCGGTAATTCCCTTAACTACGAAGCCCCAGACGTGAACCGACGTTTGTAGCGAACGTGAGCAAATTTTTATGACTTTAGACGGAGTTCAAGCCGTCGCCCGAGAGTTGTTGTCGTTGGTTACGCGGGACGGTCGCGTCGATTTGTGGCTTTGGGAGCACACGCAACGCGTGCACGCCTCCGCGCTGGCCATCGCGGATTGGTCCGAAGTGCAGCCGCTGCGCGTGAACAGCGCCGCCTTGAAGGTCGCGGCGTGGTTTCATGATGCGGGCTGGGCCTTGCAGTTTCGCGACGGCCGGCTGGAGCCGTGGCAGGTGTTGGCGAAGCCGACCAGCGACTTGCAGCGCGAGCTGGCCGCGGGGTTGATTGAGGATCACGCCGGTCCGTTGATCACGCCGGACATCACCCGTCGCGCCGCGGCCGCCGTCCGCGACCTTGGCAATCGCACGAGCGACGCGCCCGAAGCGGTCGTGCTGGCCGAGGCCCGCACGCTGGAGGACTTTGGTGTTGCGGGTTTTTTCCGCCTCGCGCGCACGTACCTGGGCGAGGGCCGTTCGCTGCTGCAACTGGTCGATCTATGGCAGCGCCAACAAGAGTATGACTACTGGAATCTGCGGCTCAGCGAGCTGCGCTATGAGCGCACCCGGCGGGTGGCGCGCGAGCGGCTGCCGGTGATCCGCGAGTTCATCAACCGCATGAAAGTTGAGTTCGAGCAGCAGGATTTGCGCAACACCGGGGTCTGAAGCTTCGCGCGGGCAAGCCTTGCACGCGCGCTAAGCCGGGGAACTGAAACGCGACGATGGGTAGGGCTGCCGCGGCGACGCAGATGCGTCCCGCGCTGGAGCGCCATGCCCGATCGGCCCTGCGACAGCCTGGATTGCGACGGCGTCGCGACGGCCCTGGCAGAGCTGGCGCGCGACGTGAAGCAACTTGAGGAAGGGAACGTGCTCGGAAAGCTCTATCAAAGCGAGCTGCGGCTCGAGGAAGCTTTGAAAATCGTTCGCACGGCGCGCACGCGCCACGGCAGCGTTGTGCTACACCAATCAGGCCAGTGGTCGCGCGAAGTGCCCCAACCGCTGACTCAGCCCTGGGTTGATGCGCTCAGCGTCGCCGAGGGACGCCTGGCCGCCGCCGAAGAACGTCTGCAACACTTGTTGGAAGAGCTCCGCGAAGCGCGCTCGCGGCGGCTGGCGGGGCGCATTCCGGCGTAGGGCGCGGCGCTGTTGCCGAAAGCTCGGGGTGCTGCGAGAACCGGCCAACTCGTTTCATGTTTGCCGGCGTGCTGCGTGCAACAATTCAGCGACAGACGTCACCACCCGCGCGACGGTGATTCCACGCATGCAGCGATGATCGAGCGGGCAGAGGCGTAGCTGGCATGGCCCGCACTCGACGGCCGCCTGTAGCTTGAGCTCGCCGGTGGAGTCGGTGTCGGTCCAGCGCTGATCGGTGGGGCCAAAGATCGTCACCGTCGGCACGCCAAAGGCATTTCCGAAATGCCGCGGACCGGTGTCGTTGCAGACGAGCACCGCCGCGTCGCGAATCAGCGGTTTCAGCGAGCCGAGCGTGGTGCCCGGCTGCTCCATGCACACGACCGGCCGCGTGGCCAGCGCCGCGATGCGGTTCATCAGTGCGGCCTCGCCCGGCGCGCCGACAATCACCGGCGTCAGCGAAAACTCCTCTCGCAAATGGTCGCATACGCCCGCGAAACGTTCGGGCAGCCAGCACTTCGCCGCGCCGTACGCGGCGCCAGGGTTGATGATCGCATAGCTGCGCGGTCCGCCGAGCGCATAGTGCGCGCGCAGGGCCGCGGCGGCTTGCTCTTCGTCGGGCGTCACGCCAAGGCGGAGACGCCGGTCGCGCACCGCGCAGCCAAAACGCTCGGCGATGGCCGCGTAGTAGGGCAACATCGAGATCGGCTGAAAGCGGCCATCGACGCGCGACGGTTGCAGGCGGTCGGTCAAGAGAACGCCACGCGCATCGCGGGCGTAGCCGATTCGCTGCGGAATCCCCGCCAGCCATGTCGCGAGCGCCGTGCGAAACGAGTTGGTCAGCAACAGCGCCGCGGTGAACCCATGCTTTTTCAGTGTGCGGCCAAAGGTCAGCGGCGACTGGCGGCGCGGCCAGTCGAGCAAAGCGTCATGCCAGCCGCCGCCGGCGAGCAGCTCATGAACGTAACTGCGACCGAGCAACGTAATCTGCGCGGCGGGCCGGGCGGCGCGCACCGCAGCCAGCAGCGGCGTTGCCAGCACCACGTCGCCGACCCAGTTGGGCAGCACGATCAGGATTCGCTCCGGCGCGGCGGCTGGGGTCATGCGGAGCGGATCATACTGCGCCGCGCGCGGGGATGAACCCACAGACCGGCGGGGCAGGTATGCCGAGCTTGCTCTACGAGAGTCGATCGGACGAACATCGCGCCGGCGCATCCGCGAAAAGCGCCTGCGACTTTGGCAGCGCGCCGCATCAGCGCAGGGCCGCCTCGAACCAGCTCCCACCAATGATCGTCGCCTTGGGGCCCCGCACACGAACCACCAGGCAGCCGGCGTCAAGATCGATGGGAATCGTCGCGGCCGCACCTGCGGCCGGGGGATGGTTTTCATCCGGCTGATAAATGAGCGCGAAATCTTCGGGCAGCATCCACTGGGCCGCCGGCGCGTGCGATTCAGCCATTTCCGAGCGTGGTTTAACGACAAAGTCGATCGCGCGCCAGGCGCCCCACGGGCGGGCCGGCTGGGTTTCGAGCCAGCGTTTGAACTCGGCGATCGTTTGCGGCCGCACCGGCGGGTTGGGCAATCCGCCCGATAGTGGCAACGGTTGATAGCCAACGACATCGAGCCGCGCCGCCGCTGCCTCGCCATCCGCTCGTGCGACCGCCGCAAGAAATTGCAGGGCCGCGACCCGGGCGCGCTCCGCGTCAGACTTGGGAGCCGTGCGCGAGCGCTCGGTACGGCGGACGAACTCGGCGATCGTTTCGACTTCGGGCGCTACGGGCGGATCGGCGGGCGCACTCGTCGGTTGAGAGGCGGGGCGCGACGTGGCTTTGCGGCTTTTCTTGCTTGTGCCGCGCTCGCTGGTATTCTTGGCGGGGGCCTTTTCAGCGACAGGACGCGAGCTCTGAGCGGAAGCGATCGTCGGAGGCCATGGTTGGCTTATGATAAACAGCGAGAACACAGCGACTGTCGCCGCCAATGTGATGCGCGGGATGCACTTCATGAACGCATTGTGGCGGAAACCCATTCCACCGGCCACGGACTAGAAAACGTGATAAAGTGATAATGCGAAAAACGCGATAAAGCCCCGGCTTCATCAGGCGGCTTCAATTCGTTCTTCGCGAATCGCACTTCGCTATTTTGATCCGCGGTCAGCTTCAGCCGCTGATGCCCGTAATCTCAATCTTCAGCATCGGCTGACGGTGGCCCCAGACTTTTTTGTAGCCCTTGCGGCGGCTGAACTTGATGCCCGTAACTTTGGGCATCTTCAGCGCTTCGAGCACCTTGCCGGTGACCTTGGCGCCGCTGACCAGCGGCGTGCCGACCTTTGAACCAGCCCCTTCCCCGACCAGCAGCACCTGGTCAAACGTCACTTCGCTCGGCGTCGGCCCGGCCGGACGCAGATCCACGAGAACCTTGTCACCGGTGCTCACTTTGTATTGGCGGCCGCCATCTTCGAATATCGCGTACACGTCGTCGGCTCCTTCGCAAACCGCATGCTTATTCAACCGGCCGGCGGCTGGTCAGGTCCGCCGCTCGAAGCTAGAATCCCGAACTTTAGCCGGAGCGATGCGGTCTGGCAATAGCCATCGCCTGCCGTCATGGGGCTTGTTTAGCCCGGATCAGGCAGGCTGCGGACCGATAGGTCGCGGCGGTTTGCGGCTGAGCGCTCGACGCAAGGAGCGGAAGCTCTCGCGGATTGGCTGATATCAGAGCCGTACCGGCGTGCGAGGAATCAGGCGGTCGCGCCAGTCCAAGACCGCTCCCTGACGGTCGCGGCTTCGCTTGAAGATGGCTGCGACGCTGCTGGTGCACGGTCGCGGCGCTGCCCGAAAAACGATTGCAGCTTCCGTCGGCCACGTGGCTGTGGAAAATTGCCCGAAGGATTGAACCCAAAAAAACGCCATGCTTCAACACAATACGATCGACATCGACCCGTTGGAAACATCGGAATGGCTGGAATCACTCCATGCGGTGATTCATCACGGCGGACCCCAACGGGCCGAGTTCCTGCTCGACCAGTTGCAGAAGTACGCCGCCCGGCGCCGGCTGCGCATGCCCTTCTCGGCCAACACGCCGTACGTCAACACGATTCCCGCGGATCAGCAGCCGGCCTTCCCGGGCGATCGGCAGATCGAGCGGCGGATCAAGAGCTATATCCGCTGGAACGCGATGGCGATGGTCGTCCGCGCGAACAAGGCGTTCGACGGCATCGGCGGGCACATCTCGACCTACGCTTCGGTCGCGACGCTTTTTGAGATCGGCTTCAATCACTTCTTCCGGGCCAAGACGGCGACGCAGCCGGGCGACGTGATTTATTTTCAGGGCCACGCCTCGCCGGGCATTTATGCCCGCGCTTATCTGGAGGGGCGGCTCAACGAGCAGCACCTGCTGAATTTCCGGCGCGAGTTGGCGCAGGGCGGCGGTCTGTCGAGCTATCCGCATCCGTGGCTGATGCCCGATTTCTGGGAGTTTCCGACGGTCTCGATGGGCCTTGCGCCGATTTCGTCGATCTATCAGGCCCGCTTCATTTCGTATCTCGAAGACCGCGGCCTGATCGAGGCGGGCAAGTCGCGCGTCTGGGCTTATCTGGGCGATGGCGAGATGGACGAGCCGGAGAGTCTGGGCGCGATCACCCTGGCCGCCCGCGAGCAGCTCGACAATCTGACGTGGATCGTGAACTGCAATTTGCAGCGGCTCGACGGCCCGGTCCGCGGCAACGGCAACATCATTCAGGAGTTGGAGGCAGCCTTCCGCGGCGCCGGCTGGAATGTGATCAAGGCCATCTGGGGCGCCGACTGGGATCCGCTCTTTGAGGCGGACGCGGATGGCCACCTGCCCGAAGTCATGGGCACGATCGTCGATGGTCAGTGGCAGCGCTACACGGTCATGCCCGGCTCCTATGCGCGCGAGCACTTCTTTGGCCGCCGGCCCGAACTGCTGCAACTCGTCGAACACATGAGCGATGAGCAGTTGCAGCGCATGCTGCTGGGGGGGCACTGTCCGCTGAAGGTCTACTCCGCCTATCACGCGGCGACGCGCCACAAGGGCCAGCCGACGGTGATCCTGGCGCGCACGATCAAGGGTTACGGCCTGGGTGAAGCCGGTGAAGGCAAGAACATCACGCATCAACAGAAGAAGCTGAATGAGCAGGAATTGAAGGTGTTCCGCGATCGCTTCGGCATACCGATCCGCGACAAGGATTTGAAGGACGCGCCGTTCTGTCGGTTTGAGACCGGCAGCACGGAATACGAATACCTCATGGAGCGCCGCCGGGCGCTGGGCGGTTTCGTCCCATCGCGCAAGGTCTTCGCCAAGCCGCTGACGGCCCCGACGCTCGACACCTTCAAGGAGTTCATGAGCGGCAGCGGTGATCGCAAAGTCGCGACGACGATGGCGATCGTGCAGATGCTCCGCAAGCTGATGAGCGACAAGCAAATCGGCAAGCTGGTCGTGCCGATCGTGCCGGATGAGGCCCGCACCTTCGGTATGGAGGCGCTCTTCTCGCAATACGGCATCTATGCCCACGCCGGCCAGCTCTATGAGCCGATCGATTCACAGACGCTGATGCGCTACGAAGAGCGGCAGAACGGCCAGATTCTCGAGGAGGGCATCACCGAGGCCGGCTCGATGGCGTCGTTCACCGCGGCGGGTCTCGCCTACAGCACGCTCGGCCTCAACACGATCCCATTCTTCATCTTCTATTCGATGTTCGGCTTCCAGCGCATCGGCGACAGCATCTGGGCCGCCGCCGACGCTCGCTGCCGCGGCTTCCTCGTCGGCGGAACCGCCGGCCGCACGACGCTCAACGGCGAGGGCCTCCAGCATCAGGACGGCCACACCCACATGCACGCCAGCACCGTGCCGAACTGCCTCTCGTATGACGCGGCGTTTGCGTACGAACTGGCCATCATCATTCAGGATGGCATCCGCCGGATGTATCAGGATGGCGAGAGCGTCTTCTATTACCTAACGGTCTACAACGAGACGTATGAGATGCCGGCGATGCCGGAGGGCGCGAGTGAGGGCATTCTGCGCGGCCTGTACAAAGTCGCGCCGGCCGCCGCCGCCGTAAACGCGAAGAGCGGCGCGCCGCGCGTGCATTTGTTCGGCAGCGGGCCGATCCTCCGTGAGGCGCTGCGGGCGCAGGGCATGCTCCGGGAGAAATACGGCGTCATGGCGGATGTCTGGAGCGCAACCAGCTACAACCAGCTCTATCGCGACGCGCTGGCGTGCGAGCGCTGGAACCGCCTGCACCCCGAGGCGGCGCCGCGCGCATCGTGGCTGTCGCAAGTGCTGCGCGACGAGGCGTGGCCGGTCATCGCGACGTCGGACTATCTCAAGGCCATCCCGCAGCGCTTGGCGCCCTATACGCCGAGCGGCCTGACCGCGCTCGGCACGGATGGCTTCGGCCGGTCGGACACGCGCGAGTCGCTGCGGCGGCACTTCGAGATCGACGCCGAGCACGTCGTGCTGGCAACGCTGTCCACGTTGGCCGAGCGCGGGCAGTTTGACCGTGCCCGGCTGCCGCAGATCATCGCGGAGCTTGGTCTCAATCCGGACACGGTTGATCCGGCGGTGGCGTAGTCGCTGCTGAAAGCGTCAGGACGTGATCATGGCGGAACGTGGGAAGGTGAGAAGGTAATTTGCGGCTGCCGTTGGCCGCGAAGGACGTATAGAGCGCTGTAGCGTTGGGCCTCTGTGCCCAACGCCGAGTCGGTCGGGCCTCGCATCCTGGCGTCATACCTTGTCGGCTACGGAGGCGCCGTCGGCCACTGAGGGCCGACGCTACAGTGCGCTTCGCCATCGATCGGCGTGTTGTGCGGTCCAGGTTCTGCTTATCACCTTTTCACATGATTACACCGAAGCTGTTTCACGGCGGTCTCGTTCCGAGTCCGTTTCACTCGGGCGGGGTCTTTCGTACACTTACGCCATGTGCGACATGGCCGGGTTCCGAAGCTGCTGGCGCAAGATGCTGATGTGCGGCGCGTTGGCGCTGGTCTTGCCGACCGGCTGTGAGCGCAGCTCGCCGACCGCTTCACCTCCGTCGATCGCTTCTCAGCCCGCAACTCGGCCACCGTCGCTACTGGCGGAGGGCTATCAGAACTGGTCCGCTGCGGAAGCCATCGAGCGGCTTGAAGACGTTTCGCTCGCCCCCAGTGCCGCGCTGCGATTATGCCAACTGGCCGAAGATCCGCCCGCGTGGTTTCAGCCCGATGCGCACGAAGCTCTGCTCCCGCGCATTCGCGTCGTGCGGCTCGGTTCGGAGGCGCTGGCGCTCGGGCTGGACGGAGGTGCGCCGCGCAAGTTGGCGGCGACGGTCGCCGTGTTGCCCGCTGGCGAACTGGTGCCGTTGGCGCCGCGGCCCGAGGTCGAAGCTCTCTCGCGGCTGCATCTGTCGCGAGACACCGAAGTCTTTCCGCACGTGCTGACAGCGCCGGGTGCGCTGCTGATTGTCTTGCCGACCGGGCGGGCCGAGCCGGCGCTCGTGCTGCGCGATGAGCCGCCGGCCTGGTTCGAGCTTGGTGAGAAAAACGGCTTTCCCTACATTCGGCTGCTGACGATCGATCGCGGTCGCTGCGTCGATATTGCGGCGTATCGCTGGGATCCCTACGAGCAATCTTTCTTTGGCCCGGCCTCCGCGCCGGCGACCTGGCCGGCCGGGGCGCGCATCCGCCTTGATCTCGAAGCCAGCAAGCGCGTCGAGCCGCAGCGCGACGATGAGGAAGAATCGCCGCAGCCCAAAGACGCACCGCCGCCGCTGCGCAAGCCGCGCGAAGATACACGTGAGCGCGAGGCCGAGCCAGTATGAAACGCCGCTCGACACCAGCACAGTCCGCCGGTGGTCGTCGAGCCGTGAAGCCGGGGCGCTCCGCAGCGCGCGTGAAGTCCGTGACCGGCGCCGATCAGCGCCCGCGCGCGAGCTCGGCGGCGCGCGGCGAAGCAGAGCCGCGCCGTCGCGGCAAGGCGCGTGAATCCGCCGCGGCTCGTCAAGCGCGGGCCGGCCGGATTCTTGCGGGTCTGCGCGCGCTCTACCCGGATGCGACCTGTGCTCTGCGGCATGAGTCGGCGCTGCAACTGCTGGTTGCGACGATTCTGTCGGCGCAGTGCACCGACGCGCGCGTCAACCTCGTCACGCCCGCGCTCTTCGCGCGCTATCCGGATGCCCGCGCCTACGCCGAGGCCGACCCGGCTGAGTTGGAGGGCTACATCCGCTCGACCGGTTTCTATCGCAACAAGGCCCGCAACCTGATCGGCATGGGAGCGGTGCTCTTGCGCGACTTTGGCGGCGAAGTGCCCGCCGAGATGGACAAGTTGCTTACGCTGCCCGGCGTCGCGCGCAAGACCGCCAACTGCGTCCTGGGAACCTGGTATCGCAAAAACGTTGGCGTCGTCGTCGATACGCATGTCGGCCGGCTCGCCGTGCGGCTGGCGCTGACGCCCAGCGCCCGCGACGGCAAGGACGCGGTCAGGATCGAGACCGATCTGAGGGAGTGCTTGCCGGCGGAGTCGTGGACGTATCTCTCGCACGCGCTGATCGAGCACGGCCGGCGCATCTGTGACGCCCGCCGGCCGCGTTGCGGCGAATGTCGGCTCGCGCGAGACTGCCCGTCGGCGGGGCAGGCGGTCTAGTTCGCGCAGGCTTAGCCTGTACTTTACGCAGAAAACTTGCGCCAATATCGATTTTCTCACGCATAAACGTTGAAATCAGGAGGTTATTGCCGATACAATACCTAGATAGCGCAGAAAATCTGCGCGAGATGCAGAATTCTTACGGACAACGAGGCCGTGCTTGTTAATCGAGTTCTATGGCTCCAACTTCGGTTGCTTCCGCGATGAGTTTCGCCTCTCGCTGCTGGCGACCGACATCGACCCAGACTCGGATCGGGGCATCATCCGCGTTCCGATCGACGGCGAAGATGAGCCGCTGCGCCTGCTTCGGGCTGCGGCGATCTACGGGCCGAACGCATCGGGTAAATCGACCATCATTGCGGCGGCGTCGGCGCTGCTCAATTTAATTCGCTATTCGCGCGCTCTGGCATCAGACGACAAGTTGACGCCCTATGAGCCATTCATGCTTGACGATCGGAAGAGTGAGCCGGTCGCGCTTGGTCTTCGCGGAATTGTTGAGCGCGTGGTCTATGACTATCAGGTGAGGTTCGAGTCAAACGCTATTCAGCATGAATCCTTGAAGGAGTTGAGCGGCGAGCGGCGACTGCTGTTTAGCCGTGATGGGAATAGCGTCCAAGGAGGATGGACTCATGATGACCAGTTTCAACTGATTGCCCGTTCCTTTCGCGATAACGTGCTCTTGCTCTCGCTGGCGGACAGTCTTGCGCCGCAGCTCTCACGTTCGATAGCGTCAGGTTTGTGCAGATTACTCCTTCATGCTGCTCCGCTGCCGTTCGGCTGGTTAGGACTCATGCAGCCGGAGGGCGCTACACAGCGCGCTCTCGAAAGCGAAGAGTTTCATGATTGGCTGACTGGACGATTGAGAGCCGCTGATCTTGGAATCGTTGAAATGCATGTCAGGAGCGTGCCTCAGGAAGATTCCGGCGATGTTGATGATGGCCGACCCACGACCGAGCGTCGGTCGCGCGCTGAGATCACACTCGCACACGCTTCGCCAGACGGGCCGGTGAAGCTTCCGTATCAGCGTGAATCGCTCGGCACGAGGCGCTTGATCCAGTTGTCGCCGGTGTTTTATGACTTGACCCGGGGCGTTGGTGGCCCGCGTGCGGTATTCGTCGATGAGCTGGACAATTCGATGCACCCCGAGTTGATTCGCGACCTCATCGATCATTTCAACTGCACGATTGAGCCTGATCATGTTCGGGGCCAGTTGATCTTCACCACGCATGAAACCACGCTGCTCGATGCAGAGGCCAAGGCGGGTGTGCTGCGTCGTGATCAGGTCTATTTCACCGAGAAGGCCGCCGATGGCGCCGCGAAGCTCTATTCACTGGCTGAGTTCAAGGAGCGCAACAACCTGAATATCCGCAAGCGCTATCTGGAGGGGCGCTATGGCGCGTTGCCGGCGCTGGGGCCCCATTCGGAGTGAGGCGTGGGCGCCAGGAAAAGCCGACAGTCGCGCAGCGTGAAGCTGGAGAAGAATCTCTATGGCCTTCGCCCAGTGGGCACGCGTGATCCGTTGCCGGTTGTCGTCGTGGTTTGCGATGATTCAAAAACAGCCTTCGCGTATTTCCGAGCAATGAAACGCGTGGTCAAAGACAAAGTCACGATCCACGTGATCCCCAGCGCGACGAACGAATCTATGCCTTCGCAAGTCATAGATCGAGCCAGGCGCCAGACGCCGTCCAATGAGGCTCGCCGGTCGAAATCTACTCGCGGTCGCGACTCGGTCTGGGCGCTAATCGATTGCGAGCACCAGCCTGATCGGCAAGCTGCCGCAACGCATGCCAAACAGGATGCGGAAAAGCACAGCATCTGCGTCGCGCTCTCGAAACCCTGTTTCGAAGTCTGGACGTTGCTGCATTTCGTCGATACCGGCGTTCCGTCGGACAATTGCGAAGCTGTTTGGAGGCGTGTGAAGAAGGAGTGGCAGAAAGCGTTTGGAACCGAACCCGAAAAGAAAGCACAAGCCGATTACTCGAGGATCATGGATCGCCGCGAGTCGGCTGCCGCGAACGCCAAGAAGCTACGAACTAACGACGCCCCCGCTTGGACCGAGATTGACCTGCTCATCGAAGAGATTGAAAAACTGCGAAGCAGCTAAACCGCGACAATGATGATGCGGCGGGGATGGCTGACCGATTCGAATCACATGGCCGGTTCGCAGGCTGATCCAAGTTCAACGTCATCCTATTCCAACCCACCCTCGCTCATCACCGCCTTCTTCACCAGCAAGGCGTGCAGATCGTGGGCTTGCGGGTCGGCAGTTTGTTCCGGCGTCGAGCGCGTCGACAGCGTCATCGCGCGCACCTCGACGCCATGCGCCTGATGCAGCATCCCGAGCACTTCGATCAGCTTGATCTTTTGCTCAGCGCCCAGCGCGCGCCGGTCGGCGGCCCCCAGCACCGCGATGCGAAAGACCCCTTCGGCAAAGTGCTCCGCGACGTGCTCGGCGCCCTCCGCCGTGATGATGCAATCGTAACGCTCCGAGGCGGCGACCTCAGCGGGTGCGATGTAATCGATGGTCACCGACCGAATCGGCAAGCCGCTGCGCGCGACCAGCGCGCTCTCCCTGGGAAAGCGGCTCGTCTTGGGCGCCAACGCCATCAAGACAGCCGCCCCGCACGTCATCGCCGTCACCAGCGCCGCCACCACCACCGAATTGCGTTGATCCGTCGTCATGAGCCATCCTCGCTCGCTCTGCACGGCATCCCTGCCGCGACCCAGCCACGCCCCCGTTTGTTATAGTTATCGTCATGCTTCGCCGTGGCTTGCGAATTTCGCTGCCGATCGCTGTGATTTTTCTCAACAGCGCGCCTGCGCGCGGCGACTTCATACAGATTATAGAAAAACCTGCGTTTGACAATGTCCAGGCCAAGGATTTTCGTGAGCGGTTGCTGATTTTTCGCGGCGTATCGGGGCAACTGCTTCGCAAGCCGGTCGATCAGATCGTGACGCTCCGGCTCAACGATTTCCCGGAACTCACCCGCGCCGAAGACCTCGCCGCCCGGCGAGACCCCGCGGCGGATGCGGCCTTCATAAGTGCGGCGCGCGACGGCGCCCAGACCTGGCAGCGTGAGTTGGCGGCCTATCGGCGGGTCGTTGCCCAGGATCGTGCCGGACTCTTCGATGGTGCGGTCGCGGGGTGGCTCGAATTGCTGCGCGACCGCCCCCGTGACGCACTCAGCCTTACACCGGCTAGTCCAAACCCGACCGCTGCGACGGCACAGCGACAAGCGATTGAGTATCTACGCGCGGCCACGCTCGATCCTTTGTATCAGCGCCACCTGCCGGCGATACGACGGTTGCTGCTCGAAACCCTGATCTATGACGAGTTGCCGCTTGATCGGGACGGGTTCCGGCCGCCCGAGCGAATCGTCGCCAGCCCTGCGGCCAGCCGCCGGCGCGGCTTGTTCGCGGACGCGGAACCAGACGCGGATGCGGGCACGTCGCCCTCGGCCGCTGCCAGTGTAGCCACACGCAGGCGGCCTCAAGCTGCCGCGAAGGTCGGCGTCCCGGCTGATTCTGCCGGCGCGGCGGGGACGGCCGGTCTGAATCAGCCCGACGCTGCTGGCAAGCTGATGGATCTGCCGTCGCCGGAGTTGTCCGCCGATTCGTGGCTGCTGCGTGAGATCGAGTCGGACCTGGCGGATTATTCGACCAGCCGGGCCGTGCGGCGCTTGACGCAAGCGGAGCCATTCATCACTACGGGTGCCCGGGCGGCTTGGCGGCTGGCATGGGTTGAGGTGGCCCTGAACCAGGGGTGCCCGGAGGAAGCCCTGGCGATCGTGCAAGAGCTGCGACGCCGATCTGGTCGGCCTGCGACCGGGGCTGAGTCCCATTTCGTCGCGAGACTGCGGTATCATGAAGGGCTTGCGTGGCGGGCGCTGGGCGAGCCGGATCGTGCCCGCCGCTGTTTCGAAGCGGCCCTGCTTGAACCCGGCGCGACCGGGCGGATTTATCAGCTCGCCGCCGAAGCATGGGCGGCCGGCGACTAACGCCGCGACCAGCGGCGAAGCATGCGGATTTTGCGGACGGCATGGGTCGAATCTCGACCCGCGAGCCTCCGCCCCGGCTGCTGCGCTGCGCGTACACGCGCCAGCGCTCCAAAGTTCGAGGCGACTCGAGAGATTTTCATGACGACGTCGGCGACGACTTACTATCTCGAAACCTTCGGCTGCCAGATGAATGTGCTGGACAGCGAGTTGGTCGATGGCCAGCTCCGCGGCCTGGGGTTGACGCAAGTGGAAGACCCGGCCGCGGCCGACGTTGTGCTGTTCAATACCTGCTCGGTGCGTCAGCACGCCGAAGACAAGGTGCTTTCGCGCCTCGGCAATCTCAAGCGCACCAAGCGGCGCCGGCCGGAGCTGGTCATCGGCGTGATCGGCTGCATGGCGGAGCGCGAGAAGGAGGGGCTGTTCGTCAAGGCGCCGCAGGTCGATCTGCTCTGCGGGCCGGGGGAACTCGACCGCCTGCCGGGACTGCTGCAGGAGGTGTGGGCGCGGCATGAGCGTGTGACGGCGCTGGCCGGCTCGCTATCGCGCCGCACGGAAGCGCTGCAACGGGCGCTCGAATACGACGCGCTCGAAGCGCTGGATCTGTCGCGCGCTCCCGCCGGCGATGAGAGCGTGCTGCAGTCGTACATCCGCGTCCAGCGCGGCTGCGACAAGTTTTGCACGTATTGCGTGGTGCCGTTCACGCGTGGGGCGGAGCGCAGCCGACCGGCGGCCCACATCGTGGCCGAGGCCCGCATGCTCGCGGAGCGCGGCTGCCGCGAGGTGACGCTGCTGGGGCAGACAGTTAATTCTTATGTGCAGCAGGAAGACGGCCGCGCTGTGCGCTTTGCGGAGCTGCTCGAGCGCGTGCACGCCGTCGAGGGCCTCGACCGCATCCGTTTTGTGACCAGCTTTCCGGCGGATTGGGACGAGGACATCTTCCGCGTGATGCGCGACTATCCCAAGGTCATGCCCTATCTGCACATTCCCGCGCAGAGCGGCAGCGACGCGGTGCTCCAGCGAATGCGCCGCACCTACACCGCGGGTGAGTATTTCGAGCTGATGGATCTCGCGCGGAAATACGTCCCGCATATCAGTCTCGCGAGCGATTTCATCGTCGGCTTCAGCGGCGAGAGCGAGGCGGATTTTCAGCAGACGGTCGCGATGGTCCGCCGGGTCGAGTTCAAGAACATCTTTGTGTTCAAATACTCGACGCGCCCCGGCACCGCCGCCGAGCGCAACCTCGACGACGACGTGCCCTATGACGTGAAGGCCCGCCGCAACAACGAGCTGCTCGCGGTGCAGGCCGAAATCGGGTTGCGCCAGAAGGAAGCCGCGATCGGCCGCTCGGTCGAGGTTCTCGTCGAGGGCTTCAGCAAGATTGGCCGGCGGCAACTTTCGCCCGGCGCGATGGATCGCAACGGCGAACCGATCGTCATTCAAGAGTCGGAACAGGATCGCGGCCGCGAAGTGCGGCGCGCGCCGGTTGCCGCCGACCGGGCTGCTGCCGGCGCCGGCGTGCCCGCGTGCGACAACGTATTTACCGGTGATGGCGCTGGCGGAGGCGTAAATGGCAGTGGCGCTGCGGCCCCGCGCGGTCAACTCGTCGGGCGTTCGCCGGGCGATGTGATCGTAGTGTTTGATGGGTCGGCTGAATTGATCGGCAGTCTGGTGCGCGTCCGCGTCGAAGCTGCGACGCCGCAGACCTGGCTGGCCCGGTTTGAAGCGCAGCTTTCTCCGCCGCGCGCCGCCGTCGTAGACCGTGCGGCGCTTTCGGCCGATGGACCGCATTACGAGGGGGGTCGCATGACGCTGCCCGTCGTCGCGGGGGAGACATTGAGCGGTGGCTGTCAGGGGGGGGCATGAGCGCAATCGTGCTGGACGGGGCGGCGTTTGCGGCGGAGATCAGAGCCGGCGTCGCCCGGCAGGTTCCGCTTTTGACGAATGAGCTAGGCCCGCCCCGGCTGTGCGCGGTGCTGGTCGGCTCTGATCCGGGCGCGCGGCTCTATGCCGATTCGCAGCAGAGAACTTGCGAGCAGCTCGGCATAAAGTATGAGCGCGTTGAGCTGCCCGAAGACGTGACACAAGACACGCTGCATCATCGCATCGATGAGTTGAATCTCGACCCGCGCATCACCGGCATCATTTTGCAATTGCCGCTGCCGCGCCGGCTCGACGCTTCGTTCGCCCAATACCGCATCGATCCCTACAAAGACGTCGAAGGCATTAACCCGGCCAACATTGGTTTGCTCTTTTACGGCGATCCGATCATTGCCCCCTGCACGGCGCTGGCGGTGAACGAACTCTTGCAGCGCAGCGGCACGCCGATCCGCGGCGCGCACGCGGTCGTGATCGGTCAGAGCCGCATCGTCGGCAAGCCCGTGACGATGTCGCTGCTCGCGCAGGAGGCGACGGTCACAAGCTGCCACATCGCCACGCGCAACCTGGCGGAGCATGCCCGGCAGGCGGACATTCTGATTGTGGCGATCGGCCAGCCGAATTTCATCGGGCCGCGCTACGTGAAGCCGGGCGCGACCGTCATCGACGTCGGCATTAATCGCGTGACCGAGCGCGACGCGGACGGCCGCGAGGTCCGCCGCACGGTGGGCGACGTTGATTTCGAGGCGGTGCGGGCGGTCGCGGGCGCCATCACGCCGGTTCCGGGAGGCGTTGGCCCGCTGACCGTGGCGATGCTGTTGCGGAACACGGTCGAAGCCGCCCGCAAGCAGTTGACACGCTCGTTATAATTCTACCATGTAAGAAGTGTGTTACGCCGCTGTTTTCAAAAGCGTGCGGAGCATGGGTATGTCGCTTTCGCCGGCCTCGAGGGAGAGGCGCGGGTGTCGGCGGCGCGGGTTGCCTGACGCCGGCGGTCTTGGGCCGTTGTGCGCCGCGCAGCGCGAAACTTAGCAAAACAAGGATGGATCAGAATGCTGCGAGTCATGCGCGCGGGGTTGGGTTTGGTGCTGGTGTCGGCGCTGCTGAGCGGTTCAGCCGGCTGTAATTTGAGCGGTGACGACATCGAAGACATCATCGAGGCGCTGGGCGATGCGATCGACCTCGATGGCCTTTCGGTCGGCTTCGCCTCACCGCCGCCGGCGTTTGTCGCGGGAACCGGCCAGACCGTCGTGATCGACAACAGCGTCACGATCATCGACGACCCCGGCAGCGAGATCATCATCGCTGAACTGCCCGACATCCTGCTCATCAGCTTCGAGAACTTCACCGGCGTCGACATCTTTGTGCAATACGCAGTCGATGGCGAGTTCCAGGGCATTTTCCTGCGCAACGGCGAGACGATTCTGCTGGAGTATCCGTGCGTCTTCGACATCGAGTTGCTCCAGGAAGATGACATCGATCCATTCAGCGGCGCGCTGATCGAGTCCATCCCGCTCTCGACTTTCGTAGAAGAGGGCTTCGACTACTTCTGCGGCGACGCGGTGATTTTCACGTTTACGCCGACGACGGTCGATACGTTTATTGAGCCGTTCTAGCGTTTTGTCGCGCTCTGATTTTCGGGTCCTAACCGCGGTTGGCGCAAGCTGTAGGCTTGTGCTAGCCGCGATGCGACTGGATCGTGCGCGGCGCGAGATCTCACGATGCTATATGAACGTCACATCTTCGTCTGCGGCAATGAGCGCCCGCCGGGGCACGCGCGCGGCTGCTGCGCCGAGAAGCAGTGCGATGCGATTCGCGACGCGCTCAAGGCCGAGCTTTCGCGGCGTGGCGCCGCCGGCCGCATGCGCGTGAACAAGGCCGGCTGTCTCGATCAATGCGAGCACGGCCCGACCCTGGTCGTCTATCCGGAGCAGGTCTGGTACGGCTTTGTCACGCCCGCCGACGTGGTCGAGATTGTTGATCAGCACCTGCTCGGCGGCCGACCCATCGAGCGCCTGCGTCTGGCAGAGGGCTGCATCAACGCCCCCGCCTGCCCGCATCGCCCTCCGAAAAAAAGCTGATCGAGTGACGCGGGAGGGCGGGGCAAGCCTCCGGCTTCTAATCGACAGGCTCGAACCCTGACTCACCACGGACGAAAAATTGGTCCTATCATCCGGAAGCTGCGCGGGTTTCGAGTAAGCGAGCCGCGCGAAGATTTGCCGACACAAGGAGAACCAATGAATCGTGCTTGGGTCATGTCGATTTCGTTTGTCGCCGGTGCTGCGATCGCGGTCGGTGGGTTGCTTGCGGCGATGAGCCACGCCACGCCGGCGCTGGCGCAGGCCGGCGCAGCGGCCAAAGGTTCGCCCACCTGGGCCGCCGGCGGCAAGCGCGAACGCTGGACGACGGACAACTGCGTGTTCGCCTTCATCGATCATCAGACCGGCTTGATGAACCTCGTGAACGACTCGCCGGCGGTGGAGTTCAAGAACTACGTGATCGGTCTGGCCAAGCTGGCGAAGATCCACAATGTGCCGAGCGTGCTGACGACCAGCGCCGAGACCGGCCCGAATGGGCCGCTGCTGCCGGAGATCATCGCGCTTCTGCCCGGCGCGCCGCTGATCTCGCGCCCGGGACAGATCAACGCCTGGGAAAACGCCGACTTTGTCGAGGCGATCAAGAAGACCGGACGCAAGAAGATCGTGATGTCGGGCATTACCACCGACGTGTGCGTCGCCTTTGCCGCGCTCTCAGCGCTCGACGCAGGTTTCGAGGTCTACGTCGTGACCGATGCGTCGGGCAGCATGAGCGGGCAGACGCAACTGGCGTCGTTGCTGCGCATGCAGGATGCCGGCGCGATCATGGGCACCTGGTTCGCATTGTCGTGTGAGCTGCTGTGGGATTGGCGCAACCCGGCCGGCGCGCCGAGCGCGCAGCTCTTCATCGAGCACTTCCCGGCGTATGCGGAAATTTTCAACAGCCACGCGGCCCAGTCGAAGCCGTCGGGCAAGTAAGCGCTATTCGGATCACCCTCGGGTGCGGTTGTCGCAGCCGCGCCCTCGTTTTACCTGATACCATCACTCAAGCGAGAACATGATGCCAACGCCATTCCGGGCAGACGATTCGGCCCTGCTTCTCATCGACCATCAAGTCGGAACGATGCAGCTCATCAAGAACCTGCCGCTGGACGTGGTCAAGCGAAACACGCTCGCGCTCGCACGGGCGGCAACGATCCTGAAGATGCCCGTCATCTTCACCTCTTCGCAAGAAGACCGGCTGCAAGGGCCGCTGCTGCCTGAACTTGAAAAAATCCTTTCCGCGGAATTTCAGGCGCGCGTCAGACGTGCAGGAATCGTCAACGCCTGGACCGATGAGAACTTTTGCCGCGCAGTCCAATCCACCCGCAGACGAAATCTGATCATGGCCGGCGTCACGACCGACGTTTGTCTCGTCTTTCCGTCCATCAGCGCGGTGGAAGATGGATTTCGCGTGCAAGCCGTCATGGATGCTTCCGGCTCCCCGTTCGAGTTGTCCGAGGAACTCTCACGTCGCCGCATGGCCGAGGCCGGCGTCATCCTGACGGCAACGAACACGATCCTCGCCGAACTTGCCCAGGACTGGAGCACGCCGCACGGTCAGCAACTCGTGCAGCTCCTTTTCAGCGAAGTATTGCCGAAGATCGGATAGCGGTCCATCGAGCCGCGTGTTGCGAGCGGAGCACTCTATGTTGGGTGAAAAACTCAATCGCCGCGAGTTTCTGAACGTCTCCGCGGGAGCCGCGGCGGCCGCAATGATCGGTTGCGTGGCACGTAACCGTGAGCCGCTCTCGGGCGCAGCCGACGCGCCTGACATCATCCTGCACAACGCCCAAATCACCACTCTCGACGAATCGCAGCCTGCGGCGACGGCTGTTGCCGTCCGTGGCAGCCGCGTTGTCGCCGTCGGCAGTGATGACGCGGTGCTGGCGCTGCGCAACTCTGCTACGAGCTTGATCGACTGTGGCAAGCGTCGGGCTATTCCCGGCCTCAACGACTCGCACCTGCACATCATTCGCGGCGGGTTGAATTACAACCTCGAATTGCGCTGGGACGGCGTACCCAGCCTGGCGGATGCCATGCGAATGTTGCGCGCCCAGGTGCAGCGCACGCCGCCGGGGCAGTGGGTGCGCGTCGTGGGCGGCTTCGCCGAGCTGCAATTTACCGAGCGGCGGCTGCCGACGCTCGCTGAGTTGAACGCCGCCGCGCCCGACACGCCGGTTTTCATCCTGCACCTCTATGACCGGGCGCTGCTCAACCGGGCCGCGCTGCGAGCCGTCGGCTATACCAAGGACACGCCGGAGCCGCCCGGCGGTTACATCGCGCGCGACAAGCGCGGCGAGCCGACCGGGCTGCTGGTCGCCAATCCCAATGCGTACGTTCTTTACAAGACGCTCTCGCTGGGGCCGCGCCTCACCGTCGAGCAGCAGATGAACTCGACGCGCCGCTTCATGCGCGAACTGAACCGGCTGGGCGTGACCAGCGCGTGCGACGCCGGCGGCGGCTTCCAGAACTACCCCGAAGACTATGCCGTCATCAACGCCCTGCATGAGCGCGGTGAAATGACCGTGCGCATCGCCTACAACCTTTTCACGCAGCGTCCGCAGCAGGAGCGTGAGGACTTCGCCCGCTGGGTAGCCGGCAGCCGCATGTACCAGGGCGATGCGTTCTATCGCCTGAATGGCGCCGGCGAGATGCTGGTCTATTCGGCGGCGGATTTCGAGGATTTTCTCGTCGCGCGGCCCGATTTGCCCACCGACATGGAGCGCGACCTCGAAGCCGTCGTCGCGCTGCTGGCGCGCAACAACTGGGCCTTTCGGCTGCACGCGACCTATGACGAGACCATCTCGCGCGCGCTCGACAGTTTTGAGCGCGTCCACCGTGAGACGCCGCTCACGGGGCTGCGCTGGTTCTTTGACCATTGCGAGACCATCAGCGACCGCAACATCGAACGCGTGAAGACCCTCGGCGGCGGAATCGCGATTCAGCACCGCATGGCTTTTCAGGGTGAATACTTCATCAATCGCTATGGGGCTGCGGCGGCGGAGCGCACGCCCCCCGTGCGGCGCATGTTGGACATGGGCGTGCCGATCGGCGCCGGCACAGACGCGACCCGCGTCGCCAGCTACAACCCGTGGACCAGCCTGGCCTGGCTCGTGACGGGACAAACTGTCGGCGGCACGGCGCTCTATCCGGAACGCAACCGGCTTTCGCGCGAGGAGGCGCTGCGGCTCTATACATCGGGCAGCGCCTGGTTCAGCCGCGAGGAGGATCGCAAGGGCCGCCTGGCCGCAGGTCAATTGGCCGATATGGTGCTCCTCAGCGAGGACTATTTCAGCGTGCCGCCGGAGCGCATTCGCGGGATCGAGAGCGTGTTGACGCTCGTCGATGGAAAGATCGTGCATGCGGCGGGTGATTTTTCGCGTTATGCCCCGCCGCCGTTGCCGGTGCTGCCGGATTGGTCGCCCGTGGCGCGTTTCGGCGGGCATTGGCGCGGCGATGAAACACGGATGGCTTCACGGCCGGCGCTCTGCGGACATGCCGGCGGCCCGTTAGGCGCGGATGCGTTGAGCGGCGGCGGACTAGGCTGCGCGTGCTGGGCTTTCTAGAGCGGCTCAACCGCGCCGGTCGTCAGCGCCGCCGACAGGTTCCAGAACGTGAGCGCATCGCGCGTGACGTCCAGCGTGGCGACCGTATAGATCGCGGCTCGGTGCAGTGCGCCGGGATTGATGATGCGGGCGCCGTGAGCGCGTTCGTCACGGATGCGGTGCGTGTGGCCGTGGAAGAGATAATCGGCGTTCAACTCTGCCGGCAGGTGCGCGAACCACGGCTCATGTCCGTGGCAGAGCAGGCAGCGCCGTCCGCCGAACTCGAAGCGCGCCGGCACGTCCGCGGGCGCCGACAAACCCAACGCGCTCAGATAGCGGATGCGACTCGGTGACGGGTCGTCCATGTTGCCCCAGGCGAACCAGACCGGTTCGCCGGCGAGGATTTCGAAAACGCCGTCGCCGCCGACATCGCCACAGTGCACAAAATGCGTCGCGCCGCGAGCCTTGAGGAAACGCAGCGCGGCCGCGCAACGCTGCGCCTGACCATGCGTATCGGATAAGAGTCCGAGCATCACGCGGGCGCGCTCCTGGCGATGGATGGGTGTAGGCCGAAGGCCAGGGCCTGATAGGCTTTGGCAACCACCATACGCCCTCATGGGCGAAAACGATGATACACCTTTCCGGAGAATCTACCCGGAGAATCTCCTCACAAACTTGACGCCGACCCCGCCCGCGCTGTTCGACCTCAACAGCGCGCATGCTCCGGCTTGGCAGAACGTCTAGTGGCGCTGCTCTCGGCTGATCGCAATGGCCATCCGCCTTACAATCGCCGTGATGAACTACTACGCGATCTGGGTCAATCTGATTGATTCACGGCGGGATCTGGATTTTGCCGCGGCGGTGCAGGCCTATCTGGGCCATCTCAAAGAGCGCGGCACGCTGGAGAGTTATCAACTCATGCGACGCAAATTCGGCTTTGGCCCCGACGGGCTGGGCGAATTTCACGTTGTGATCGCCACGAAAGACCTGGCACAGCTCGATGCGGCGTTTCAGGTCGCGGCGACGCGCGCGGCGGAGGTCGAAACGTTGCACGCGCGGGTATATTCGCTCGTGAAAGACTTCCGCGCAGCCCTCTATCGCGATTTCCCCGATCCGCAGCGCGCCGGCGCTTGATCTGTGCAACCGGCGCGACGCGCGGTCCGCAAGCGGCGGCGCGAAATGCATGCGTGTATGCATCGCGCTTCACCGCGTGTCTGTCGCTTTAAGCTCAGGCCCTAATTTTGGAGGACACCCATGCATCCGCAATCGACATCCGCCGGCCCGGGCGACCGGCCTGAGCGCTCGGCGTCGGCCGGGGCATTGACGGCTGCGGCAGGAGGGCCGACTGCGCCCGTAGCGGCGCTCTCCGGCCTCGAGCTTTGGGCCGCGATTGACGCCCACCTTGGCGCGGGCATCTGTGACGAGGACGAAGCGCTCGACGCGGCGCTCGATGCCAGCCGCGCCGCGGGTCTGCCAGAGATTCACGTTGCGCCCAATCAGGGCAAGCTGTTGTGGCTGTTGGCGCGGGCGATTGGGGCGCGGCGCATGCTCGAAATCGGCACGCTCGGCGGATACAGCGCGATTTGGCTGGCTCGCGCCCTGCCGCCCGAAGGCCGGCTGATCACGCTTGAAGCGTCACCTCGACATGCCGAGGTGGCCCGCGCGAACATTGCCCGGGCTGGATTGTCGACGCGGGTCGATATTTGCATCGGTGCGGCTCTGGATACTTTGCCGAAGCTTGCGGCCGCGGGCGCGCCGCCGTTTGATCTGGTTTTCATCGACGCCGACAAAACGGGCTATTGCGACTATCTCGATTGGTCGCTGCGCCTGACGCGCCCCGGCGGGCTGATCATCGCGGACAACGTCGTGCGCGGCGGGCGCGTGCTGGATGCGTCGTGCGAAGATCCCAATGTTGTGGGCGTGCGGCGTTTCAATGCGCGGCTCGCCGCCGAGCCGCGCGTGAGCGCGACGATCATCCAAACGGTCGGCGGCAAAGGTCACGACGGACTTGCGTTCATGCTGGTGAATTGAGGGGGCGCGATAATTTTGAAGTGCGAAGAGCGAAGAACGAATTGAAATCCCTCGATGAAGCGGCGGTAGTATCACGTTGTCACTATATCACTTTATCACTATATCGCCTGATCACGTTAGCACTTCGCGGACATCCCTGACCAGGCGCGGCCGTTCTTAGGGCCGCGCCTCGCGCAGCTCTTCCGCGAGCGCGGGGAACTCCAGGATCAGGCTGCGGCGGATGCGTTCGACTTGCTCGTGGCGAACACCAGCGCTGCGCGCTTCGCGCAGCACCTGCTGCGCCGCCGCCGCGCCGCCGCGCTGCGTTTCGACCCAGGCCCACTGGCTCCACGGTCCGACCGCCGTCGGGTCGAGCGCGATCGCGGCGCGCGCCAGCCGTTCATACGGCGCATCGCGCACCTGCGGCTCGCGGCGCAGCGTGTCGATCAATCCGGTGTACGATGTGACGAGTTGCGTGCGCGTCTCCGCCTCGTTCATGCGTGCGGCCGCAAGCACGTCGCGCGCTTCGCGCTCGCGGTCAGCCGCCAATAAGCACATCAGCAGCAGCTCGCGAAACGGCCGCACAAGCTCCTCGTACTTTTGGGCCTGAATCACCGGCAGGGCCGCCAGCGCCTCATTCAGCAACGTGATCGCGGCGTCAGGCTGCGCGGGCGCCGCCAGCAGCAGATACTCGGCCTGCTCGGCCAGCGCGACCGAGTAGAGTTTCGGAAAGCGCGAGCGCATCGCGCCCGGTCGCGTCAACCGTGCCGCACGGGCGGCCTCGTCCGCGGCCAGCTTGTACGCGCCGCGCGCCCGCCGCACCGCCGCGCTGAGGCGCAGCGTTTCCGGCGCCATCGACAGCACCAGCGAATCGACGTTGGTGTCGGGGGCGACCGTGTCGGCGGCGGCGCGAAAAGGCGTCAGCGCGTCGTCAAAACCCGGACGCTGCATCAATTCCTGCAACGAGCGCAGCCACTCGCCTTTGGCATCGCCCATGCGCAGCGCATCGCGCAGCAGGCCGACGTGATACGTCAATTCTCCCGGATAGCGCCGTAGCGCCAGCAACGCATCCACGTCATAGGGCATCGTGCGGCGTTGCCGCAGCCAGGCCGCCCACGCGGCCTTGCGCCACTCGTCGGCGGTCGGCGGGTCGGTCGGGCGATAGGTCGCCGCGAGTATTTCGGCGGCGCTGGCAGTCAGCGCTTCGGTGGACGAGAAAAGTGGAGCGCGGCGGTTGAGGTCGAGCGCGAGCTGAAAGGCCTCGAGCGCCGCCTGCGCGACCTTGTCTTGCTGCGCAAGCACATCGGGCAGCACAAGCGGGCGGCTCGTTGCTCCGTCGGAGGCTGGCTGGCTGGTAGGACGCCCCAACAGGCCGGCGTCACGCGCCGCCCGGCCAAACTCACTGAGGCCGGCCCCGGCCGCGCCGAGCTGGGAGCGAATCCGTGAATGCCGCACGCGCAGCCGCTGCACCGGCTCCAGCAGGAGCGGCTCGGCTGCGGCGAAGTGGCCCGCGGCCTCGGCCCAACGATAGCCTGTCAGGTCGACCGCGCCGGCATGGTCTTCCAGCGCTCCCATCCAGTTTTGCCACCCGAGATAGCCGGCCAGCGGGCAGAGCGCTGCGGCGGCAAGCGCGGCCCCACCGGCGAGCGCTCGCGCTCGCCAGGGCAGCGCTTGGGCGCTCAAGTCGGCAGTGCTGCTCGCGTGAATCGGGTCGATGGCTGAATCGACGGGCGTCGCCGCGGCCGCCGCGGCGGCCGGTTGCGCGCCGGGTAGGGGGGCGGCGTCCGCCTCGATCTCTTGTGCGCGTGCGCGACACAGCGCCCACAGCGCACCGAGCAGCGTGTAGTAGATCGCCGGCACACCCGGCAGGCGCAAGCTCACGCCAAAAAGCGCATCGACCCATAGTGCGACCAGCGCGCCCAGCGCGCCGGCGTAGAGCCAGCGCTGCGGCGGGGTCGGCGCGGTACGGACCAGCCAGGCGCCGGCCAGCCACGTCGCGACGATAGCCGCTACGAGCGTCACGCCGCCGACCAGGCCGATCTCCGCCAGCACCTCAAAAAGCTCGTTGTGGGCGTGTTCGACGATCTCCGACATGAACGCGGCGGGGTCGAGTGTGCGATCGCTGTGGGCAAACTGGCTGGAGAATCGTGGAAAGCCGCCGGCGCTCACGCCACGAAACGGGCTTTCCTGCCAGAGGGCCGCAGCGTAACGCCAAGCGTACAGCCGCAACCGGATGGTATCGCCACGCGCCATCGTCAGGTCGAAGCGCGAGTAGAAGTAGAAGAAGAGCATCAGGAGGGTGACACCCGTCCCCCCGATGATCACGAGCACCCGGCGCAGCACCCGTCCCGCGCAGAGGTAAACAACGACAATGACTGCGACCACCAGTCCGAGCGAAGCGCCCCGTCCACCCGTCAGCCGCCAGCACCACAGCAGCGGCACGAGCAGCGCGACGCCGGCCAAAAGCGCTATCAACCCGGCGGCGCCCGCCTTGTGCGGCCCGCGCAGCCACCCGATCGCCGCCAGGATCAGGCTGAATGTCGGCACAATCGCCGCCACGACGGCCGCTGCCAGGATGTTGGGATTTCCCAGCGGAAAGCCCGGCCGGTGAAACGGATTGCGCTCATAGTAGAACCAGACGCATAGCGCTGCGCCCGCCGCCGCACAGATCAGATATCCTGCGATCAGCGCGCGGGCCTGGCCTGCGCCGAGCGTCCACGCCAGCCCAAGCGCCCAGGCCACGCCCAGCCCATAGATCGCCGCCTGGCCAAACGTCAGCGCCGGGTCGGTTGACCAGAGCATGCTTGCCAGCGAGATGCCCACCCACGCGAGATAGCCGGCTTGCGCCCACAGCCACGCCTGCGAGCGCTGGGCGCCGCGCGCGGGGTCGGCCCGGTTCAACAGCGACAGCGCGACAGGAATTTTCGCGCCTGCCGCAGGCGCAAGAGCCGCGCTCGCCGCCTTGATCGCCAGAAGGCCAAGCATGACGGCGGCAGATAGATAAAAGACGAGGTCTTTGATTTCGACCCCGCGCGCCGTGGCGAGCCGTCCGCCGAGCGACATGGCCTCGGTGATCGGGCGGAGCAGCGAGTGCGCGCTCCACGGAATCTGGCCCGGATAGGTTTGCCCGACGCGCGGACTGATCAGAAAGAACGTGCCGACCAGGCAGGCCAGCGCCAGAGCGGCGGAGACGGCGGCGAGTACCCGGGATGTTCGCGGCGTCGCGATCGTGAGCCTCCGCTTGACAGCTTCCTATAAACGCTACAATGCCTACACCGGCACAGCAATTCCGGTTCTCCACGGATGGTGAACCCGTTGTGCCGCCCGGCTAGGCCCGTCGCGGCGGAGTATACCGACCCCGCGCCGCCACCTCGCCGGGCATGGACGCACAGCCCCATCGGATGTTGTATGTCGCTTGCCTCCCCCGTCGTAGCCCGATTTGTACAATCCGCTCAACAGGTGCGTGACGGCTTGAAGAATCTCCGCATACACATGATCGGCATCGGCGGCGCCGGCATGTCGGGTGTCGCGGCGATGCTGCTGCGCTGCGGTGCAACCGTCAGCGGCAGCGACGGAGCGCCATCCGCCGTCACGGCCAAGCTCGCCCTCGCCGGCGCCACGGTCGATTTTGAGCAGCACGCCGCGGCGATTCCCGCGGATTGTGAGCTGGTCGTCGCGTCGGCGGCCATTCGCGACGACCACCCCCAATTGATCGAGGCGCGCCAACGCGGCCTGCGCATCGCCAAATACGCGCAGTTTCTTGGCGAGGTCATGGCCCATTTCGACGGCGTCGCGATCAGCGGCACGCACGGTAAGAGTACGACGACCGCCTGGCTTGCGTTCGTTCTGCGCGAGGCGGGGCGTGATCCGAATTTTGTCGTCGGCGCCACCGTGCCGCAGCTTGGCGGCGGCAGCGGCGTTGGCGACGGGCGGGCCTTTGTCGCCGAAGCGTGCGAGTATGACCGCTCGTTTCTCAACCTGCGGCCGCGTCATGCCGTCATTCTCAACATCGAAGAAGATCACTTGGATTGCTATCGCGATCTGGCGGAGATCGAGCAGGCCTTTACTGATTTCGCCGCGCAGGTTGAGCCGGCCGGGCTGTTGCTGTTGAACGGCGACGACGCGGCCTGCCAGCGCGTGGCCGAGCGGCAGCGCGCCGCCGCCGGGCGGGCGGCGGTCGAGACCTTCGGACTATCGCCGGGCAATACCTGGACCGCGACCGACATCCTCGTGCATCAGGGCATCTATTCGTTTGTGGTGGCGCGCAGCGGGGCGGCGCTGGGGCGCGTCACGTTGGGCCTGCCCGGTCGGCATAATCTGATGAACGCGTTGGCGGTCACGGCGCTCGCTCTCCACAATGGGGCTGCATGGGATGACGTCGTGCGCGGCCTGGCCGATTTCCGCGGCGCGAGCCGGCGGCTCGATCTTCGTGGCGTGGCGCGCGACGTGACCGTCGTCGACGACTATGCCCATCATCCGACCGAGATCCAGGCGACGCTCGCCGCGGCCCGGCAGCGCTATAACCCGGCCCGGCTATGGTGCATCTTCCAGCCGCATCAGCACTCGCGCACTCGTTTTCTGCTGGCCGATTTTGCCAACAGCTTTGAACTGGCCGATCGCATCGTCGTGCCCGACATCTATTTCGTGCGCGACAGCGAGCGCGACCGCGAGGCCGTCAGCTCCGCCGATCTGGTGGAGCGCGTCCGCGCTCGCGGGGGCAACGCCGAATATGTCGCGAGTTTTGAACAGATCGTTGATCTATTGGCGGCCCAGGCGCAACCGGGAGATCTGGTGCTGACAATGGGCGCCGGCACCATTTGGAAAGTCGCGGACGATCTGCTGGTGCGCCTGCAATCCGGCATCGAGCGCTGACGACTGTGCCGAGCGCGCCGTGAATTCTGGTCCGAATGCCCCGCGCCCCATCTCCCGGTCAGGGCGCAGCCGCGCCTGTCGACCGCAACCGTCGCTTGTCGTCGCATGGGCCGGCGTGCTACCGTCTCTCGCATGAATACCAGCCCGCTTTTTTCTTCGCCCAAGGCCGTCATCGGCATGGTTCACGTGGGTGCGCTGCCCGGCACGCCGCGCCAGCGCGAGCCGCTCGACGCGATCATCGCGCGAGCGGTGGACGAAGCCGAAATCTATCAGCGTCACGGGCTGCACGCCGTCTTGATCGAAAACATGCATGATCTGCCCTACTTGCTGGGCGGCGTCGGGCCGGAGATCGTCGCGGCGATGACCGCCATCGGCAGCGCCGTGCGGCGCGTCGTAACGTGCCCGCTCGGCGTGCAAATCCTGGCGACGGCTAATCGCGAGGCGCTCGCGGTCGCGCTGGCGTGCGGCGCGGCGTTTGTGCGCGTCGAGAATTTCTGTTTCACGCACGTCGCGGATGAGGGGCTGTTGCCGGCGGCGGAGGCGGGGCCGCTGCTGCGCTATCGCCGGATGATCGGCGCTGAGCATGTTCGCATACTGGCCGACATCAAGAAGAAGCATGCCAGCCACGCCATCACGGCTGACATTACGCTGGCGGAGGCGGCGCGCACCGCCGAATTTCTCGGGGCCGACGGTCTCATCGTCACCGGCAGTACGACCGGCGACCCGGCTACGCCGGCCGATGTGGCTGACGTCCGCCGGGCTGTAAATGACTCTCCGCGGCGGCCGCTGGTATGTGTCGGATCGGGCGTGACGCCGACGAATTTGAAGGAGGTGTGGCCCAACGCCGATGTGTTCATCGTCGGGTCGGCCTTCAAGCGCGGCGGCGTGTGGGACGGACCGGTCGAATCGGCGCGGGTTGAGCAACTCATGGCGGCGGCGCGAGCGCTGTAGCCGCGCCGGCATCGCCGCCGCGCGGCGGCCGGCGCCGGGCGCGATGTTCCATAAAGAAGCTGACGCGCTCGCCGAAATCGCCCACGTGCTTGAGGAGCGCGGCCTTCGCATCGGGCAGCGCCGTCCGCCGCGACAAGTGCGTCAGCAGGATGCGCTCGTTGCCGAGCTTGTCGAGCACGCCGCGCAGGTCGCGCAGATGCGTGTGCATGCCGGCGTCGGCGCGCTCGACGTCGTCGGGGTTCACAAAGGTGCACTCAAAGAGCAGCACGCGGCTTTCGCGCACAAAGGGCAGGTCCAGGAAGGGTCCGGGCGTCGTATCACCGCAATAGGTCACCAGCGGCAGCTCAATCCGGCGCGTGATCTCGACGCCCTGGCGCTTCAGTTCGACGATCTGCGGCCCGGAGAGGTTGCGATACTCCTCGTGAATTTTCTGCCGCACCTCGATCACGGTGAAGCCCAGCGCCCGTGGCGCTTGCGGCTCCTGCCGACGGCGCACGTGATGGACCAGAAACGGCCGCACAAGCAAATCCTTCCGCACGTAGACATCGACGTCGGCGACCAGCGGCTGCACATTGCACGGCACGGCGTGACCGTCGATCTCGGCCCAACTGCTCAGCATGCGGCGAAGCGGCTCGGCCAGCGGAGCCGGCGCATAGAGCGTGCCCGGCGTCACGCCGATGAATTCGCGCTGCGCGAAGTAGTACACGGCGCCGACGGAGTGGTCATAGTGGCCGTGTGTGAGGAAGACGTGCTCGACATTGAGCAGTTCGCGCGGGGCGCGGCCCAGGTCGAAGCCGACGTTCAGCTCGGGCAGGACAAAGCAGCTCTCTTCGCCCCCGACCGATGTTCCCAGGATGCGCAGGTTGCCATGCGTGAATTCAGCCAATGCCATTGGGTCAGTGTACCGCCGTCATGGGGCGCCGCCCCGCCAGTCTGGGGCAGCCCGACCGTCCTTCGGGCCGGTTGGGCCAACGGTATCTCACTCTGCTGCCTATGTGGTCGTGTTGGAACCAGGGCTGGCGTCGGGCCTGTACGCGACAGGCTGGAAGCCTGTCCTACCCATCGGCGCTGGTCCCACCCATCGGCGCCTGTCCCACCCATCGGCGCTGGTAGCCTGTCCCACCCACAGGCGCTACCTGCCGCTACTACCTACGTCGCACACCGTGCTGTGCCTCCTTGGTCGCGGGAGAAAAGAATTCGGCACAACGCGCGATCCAATCCGAAAGTCAGCGGGTGAGTCTTTACCCAATCTTTGCATTCACCACGTACATTCGCTACCGTGTTTTTCGCGGCGGCAAACCCGCGCCGGCTGAAGTTTGTGCTTCGGCCGACGGGTCGGCTGCCGCGGCGTCCCCCGCATACAGGCCCCGACGGATTCTGATACGTATGAAGCTATGCCTGCCTCAATCTTCGTTAAAGCGCGGCCTGATCCGCGCGGTTTTGCGACGCGCTCACCAGCTCGGATTGACCGGACTACTGTTCGTAGGCCTCGCGGCCTTCACGGCTTTTTTATCCGGCTGTGAGCGGACCTCCGGCGAAGCCGTGCTCAAGGAGCCGCCGCCGCCGCTGCGCCGGCTGACTGTCGTCACGCCTCACAGCGACGACATCTGCCGAGCTTTTGCGTTGAATTTTTCCGCCTGGCATTCGCAGAAGCATGGTGGGGCGGTCATCATCGACTGGGTGCGGCGCGGGACGCCGGAGTGCCTTGAATATGTCCGCATGGTCGGCTCGCAGCCGCGCGAGGGCCGCAGCGAGCAGGCCGACGTGATGTTCGGCGGCGGCATCAGCGATCACGACCAGCTCGTCGAAGAGGGGCTGAGCCGCAAGCTCGCGCTGGGCGCGGCGCTCAAGCCGATCCCGGCCGAGGCGGCGGGTCTGCCGACGAGTCACCCCGACGGTTACTGGTTTGCGACGGGGCTGTCGAGCTTCGGCATTTTTTACAACGCTCGGGATGCGGCCGCGCGGGGCATCGCGCCGCCGAAATCGTGGAGCGATCTGGCCGATCCGCGATTCGCCGGCTGGCTGGGCATCGCCAACCCGAATCAAAGCGGCAGCCATCTGCAAACGCTGTTGATCATCCTTCAGCACCATGGCTGGGAGGAAGGTTGGGCGCTGATTCTGCGGCTGCTGGGCAACACGCGCGGTCTTGTCGGCGGCAGCGGCGTCGCGCTCGATCAGACCGTGAATGGCGTCTTCCTCTCCACGTTTGTCGTGAATTTTGACGGCCTCTCGCGCGAGTCGCGCCTACAGGGCCGCGTGAAATTCCTGAATCCGCCGGGCGCGACGGCGCTGACGCCCGACGTGGTCAGCGCGCTGACCACCGCGAGCGGCCCGGAGCAGGAGGCGCTCGCATCCGCCTTTGTGGAATACTGTCTGAGCGATGATGCCCAGAAGCTGTGGGGCTGCAAGCCGCCGGCCGACAGCCTCTATCCGCCGCTCTATCACTATCCGATCAATCCCGCCATCTACGAAAAATTCGCCGATCAACTGGCTGTGTCTGAGAACCCCTTCCGCGCCGACTTTGGCGTGAAGTATGACCGGGAGAAAGCCGGCCGGCTCGCTCGCATCGTGCCGGCGCTGATCGATGCGATTTGCGAAGAGCATCACATCGCGCTGCAGCAAACGCTGGCCGCCGCCGTTGCCACGCGAGCGGCGGGTCCGGGCCGCGCCCAGCAGGCGGCGGCGCTGAAGGAACTGCTCCGTCCGCCGCTCGACGAAAAGACCGCGCTCGAGCTGGGCATGAGCATCAAGGAGCTTGGCCCCGAGCAACGTGCGGCGCAAACGAAGGCCTGGGCGGAGTCGTTCAAAGCCGCGCTGGACCGCGCTCGCGGCCTGCTTCAGTCGCAGGCCGCGCCGCAGGTCGAAGGGTAAAGAGTAAACGGATCATCGAAATCGCATCAGGCGTTTTTCCGGAGGCCGCGTGGATTCGTCGCGGCTCCGACGCCTTGCTTCGATCTGATCGTCAAAGGCATCGTGCCGGCTCGACCAGGCACTCGATGAAGCCCTCAATGTCATGAAAGCTCACGCTCCGATCGCCATCGATGTCGGCGTTGATCCAGTGACAGGTTGCATGCGCTTGGGTGTACGCGCTGAATCCAACGAGCGCCGCGACGAAACCCTCGATGTCGTTGAAGTCGACGCGCCGGTCGCAATTCATATCACCGGGAGTCTGCGTGCGAATGATCGCCGCCACCGCCAGGCAACCCGGTGGCGAGCGCCACGGCCAGTGCGAACTCAATCGATCTGTTTTTCATGGTCAGGTTCTCCATACTTCGTCGGCGCCGGCCCGGGACGGAGAAACCGCAGCGTCGTGCGCTCGATGAACAGAACCGCATTCATCGCCGCAAAACCGAGCGGATGCGCCGTTCCGTTCCGCCACAACCGTTGTGGCGACCACATGCGGGGCGCCCAGCCGCCTGCGTCTGAGTTTCAAGACGGGCTTGCAAGTCGCGGATTCGCAGAACGGTGTGGCTTCGGACGAATAGGCGACAGCGGCGCAGCGCATGGTTGTTTCTTGTCAGAAACAATCCTCGCAGGCGCTGCATGGATGCCCGGCGCACTCACCGAATTCGCATCGAATCAACTGGTCGACTTACAACAAAATACAGCCGAAACGGCAACGACACGTGTTGACAGGAAAACGCACTGTGCACTCGGCAAAACAACGGTTTGGGTACGACTTGTCGCTGAATGGAGCAATTAAACCTTGCTCAGATCAGCATGTATGATGACCATTCGGGAGAAAAAATGCAAACGCCTGAGAATAAGTCATCCATTCGTCCAATCCGATGTGCTCGAACGAGTGAAGTGTCGATGAAAAAAAAACGGGCATCCGACCTGTTTCGTACAGGCAGGATGCCCTTGTTCGTCATGGCATGAGTGACGTTCGGCGTTTTCTTGTGCGTTCGTCCGCGCTACCGCGGTAGTCCGAAGTTTGGCGCGGTTTCGACGGCGACATCGTCGAGACAATCGCTCAAAGCCGGCCACGCTTCGCCCGCCGCATGCGGCGTGTATGAGTTCTTGGACGAACTGACGCGCAGGTCCGTCTGCGACGCGGCGCAGCGAATCCGATGGATGGCCCGCCGCAAGTCGAGCCGGCCATGACCGAGTTGCCCCTCGAATCCGGGGTTCAGTCCATCGATGCGGGCGGCCGTTTCGAACAGCGCCCGGCGCAGCGATGCGGCGCCGGCTTGTGGGGCGGCGCCGCGCATCGCCGCGAGCGCGCCGCTGAC
>CAYQLG010000035.1:0-35525 GCA_964418235.1 uncultured Planctomycetales bacterium | reverse complement strand
TGTGTTCATGCCCGAAAGATACCACTCGCGTCAAGGCGAAAAATTCACAGGCTCAAAGGCCCATGCTACCCTCGTTTCGAACCCGCCAATTCGAATGTGACGAAGCGCTAGCCCTCAGATTCGGACGAGACGCCGCTCGAATCCCGGCGCGCGTCGAACACCGCCCGCATGGGTGGTCTCGGCCCGCGAGCTTCGGTCACCGGCTTCGCGCATTTCAGCAAGGCGAGGTGTTCGTCCGCCACGTCGAGCAGCACGCGGTCTTCCGGGAAAAGCCCGGCGATGACCTCCACCATGATGTCATCGGACCGGCCCAGCCGCACAGGCGTCGCTTCGACGACGCCATGACCCCGCCGCATGAAGACAAAACTCTGGTCGCGCTCGGAAAAGACGCAGCGCCGCGGCACCGCCAGCGCGCGGGCAGCGGCGCCGGTCGAGATGCGGACCTCGGCGCCGTCCCCCGGCAGGACCGCCAAACCGCTGGCATCGACATGCAGTTCAACCCGATAGCGCGCTCCGCTCCGGAGCAGATCCGCCTCCGCCGCCGGCACCACCGGCACAATCGCGCGGACCGCGCCGCGAGCAACCGCCCCCGGCGCGACCGCAAAGCGGACCTCGGCCGGCGCCCCATCGGTCAGCATGCGCCGCTGAACCTCATCGACCACGCCAACCAGACTGACCTCAGCCGGGTCAAGCAACCAGACGATCGCCTGACCATAGCGGATCACATCGCCCGACGTAAGCTGCCGCCGCTCGCGCTCGTCCAGATCCGGATGCGCATGGCGGACAACGCCCGCGCTCGGCGCCGGCAGCGCCACCAAGTACGGACGCATGGAGACCGCGGAATCGTGAGCCGCGGCCTGTGCGGCTCGCACCGCGTTCGACGCGGCCGGCCCGGATTCGAGCCAAGCGGCGTCCATCAGTCCCTCATCCATGAGGCCTGCATCGATCAATCCGGCGCCGACCAGCCCCGCCCCGACCAGCCCGTGCCCCAGCCAAGCCGCACCCGTCAGGCTCGTATCGATCCGATCGCCGACTCCCGCCGGCGCAAAGACCCAAAGCAGCGCAACCGGTTCGCCGGCATTCAGCCAGGTTCCCTCCGATGCCAAGGTCAGCAATCGCGCGCCGCCTGGCGCGGGCCAGGTAACTTCCGTCGCGCTGGCCGTCACCAGCCGCCCATGCACATGCACCGCAAAGTGCAGATCGGTCGGAGTCACCAGATATTCAGTCTGCACGGGGAGGCGATCAGCCCCCAATTGGCGCAGCCAGCCTTGTCCGGCCGCAGCGCTGGATACCAGCGCGAAAAGCCCCAGCCCCGCGCAGATCGATCGGCGACACGCCCGCGCCGCGCGTGCTTCGCCGACGCGTTGATCATCCGTGCGCTTGCCAAAGATAGCCGGTGGGTGGCTGACGTGCGTGCAACAACTCCGCATACATCCCTCACGAGTGCGCCCGGCCCGATCGATAGAATCACGCTGCGGGCAGCGCAACGACCAGCGCGGTCGCACAAACAAGTCGCAGCCCAGCTCGCCCAGCGGGTATTCCGCGACCGATCACCGATATTGCACCGGCCCGGGCAACATCCGCCTGAGCCTGTGCGGCAGACGTGCATCCCAGACTCGACTTCGGTTGAAGCGGGGAAGGGAGCTTTCCGGCCCCATCCAGGTTAAGAGCCTGCTCCGACCGAGGTCGATTTTGAAACGCGCGACTAGTGATTCAATTCCAATTGTACCTGAGCCGCCGGGTTCCGGCGCGCGTTCGGGCGAAAATGGCCGACCGCGATGTTCGCCTATCATGCTGGCGTTGGGCGGCGCTTGCACGATTCGCCGCCGTCCGAAATTGTCGGAGACCGCGCCCGGATGAGCGAGCCGCTTAGCCTCGAGTTACCCGGACCCTTAGCCATCCCGCCCGCCGCCTCGCCGGCGCCGCCGGGGGCGGGTTCGGCGATGCGGACCGCTCCGCCCGCGCTGCGCGGCACATGTGGTTTGCTCTTGCTGGTCGTGATGGTCTTCCTCGGTTTCATCGGATATCGGAAGATCGCGCAGGGCCAGCCCGACTTCGAATACTTCTACAAAGCCGGACGCTGGCTGCTCGATCATGGCGGCCCCGACCGCGGCTACGAGCGCAGCGCCGACGGACAGCTCGAACAACGCGGCACAATCGAATGGTATCTCCCCTTCACCGCCCGCTTGTTCACATTGCTGGCGTGGCTGCCTCAGCCGACGGCCGGCCTGATCTGGCTTGGACTGAATCTAGCGCTGTGGGTGACGCTGCTGCGCAGCCTCGGCCGCGGTGTGAGCGGGTTGCCGCCGGATGACTGGCCAGTCACGATGCTGACGCCGACGCTGCTGCTGGGCGCGTATTGGTATTGGGAGTTCACGCTCAATCAGATCGATGTGCTGATGCTCGCTCTGGTGGTGGGCGGGTTTGTGCAGTGGCGGAAAGGACGGCCGCTATTGGCGGGATTCCTGACCGGCCTGGCCGTGCTGCTCAAGCTGACGCCGGCGCTGGTCGTGCTGTGGTTCGGACTCAAGCGGCAGGGCCGCGCCGTGGCGGCGGCGCTGGCGACAATTCTGCTGCTGGGGCCGCTCGCCGACGCCGTCATCTTTGGCGGCGATGCGCCTGACGTCTATCGCGGCTGGTATCGGGCGGCGGTGGAGCGCGGCTCGCATGCCGGCCTGATTCGCGCCGGGCGGGAGATGGACTGGCGCAATCAGGGACTGGGCGCCACGCTCGCACGATGGTTGAGCGAAACCAGTTACGCGTTGCGCTTTGACAACGATCCGCGCCTCACGCAGGCCGATCCGCCCGTCTACATGAACATCGCAAATCTCTCGCGCGACACCGTCGCGACGCTGACCAGCGCAGCGGTCGCGGCGCTGTTGCTGGGCATGTGCTGGCGTCTGCGGCGCCCGGCGGCGCAACTGAGCGCCGGCGCGCTGCGCGTGGAGTGGGCGCTGGTGTTGTTGCTGATGCTCGCGTTGATGCCGGTGTTGCGGCGCTATCACTTCATCGGGCTGCTGCCGCCGTTGGCCGTGCTGGCTGGGGCAATCCACCATGCCGGCCCGCGGCGCGCATGGACCTGGCTGGCCGCGGCGAGCGTGCTGCTGGTCGGCGCGGCGCAACTGACGCTGCTTGTGCCGCGCTGGGAGGCGACCGGGGCGGTCTGGTGCTCGATCATCATTCTGGCGGCGCCGCTGCTGTGGCTGCATTCTCGGGTGATGGTCCGGTCCGACGACGTCAATCCCGCCAGTCCGTAGATATTTTTTTTTCCGGCTTGTGCGTAGAGCTATCTGATGAGGCGATGTGCGACCGGTCAAGCGCCGGCCGCCCTCGTCATGAACCGCATTACTACGGGTAACCACACCATGAAATGGGTTCGAGCTACGGGAACTCCCGCGCCCGATCCGCACTCCAAGTCGCTGAATTTCATGATGCAATGAAGGATTTGAAAGAACACTCCGATAGCGCCATTGGCTATTCGCTTGGTGCCGGTACGCGCTGTGTCGCTGCTGGACACGGATACAGGCGAACGCTGATCAAATATGGCATCTATCGGCGAAGCGACAACTCTGGCCTTGCGGACCGCTCTGGCGTCGATCGACGGCTTGCGCCGCCGCCTGTCTGCACGCAGTCAGCGGGTGTGGCAGCTTCGGGCGGGGTATCTGTTGTCTTCACTGCTGATCGCGACCTTCATCTGGCATTACACAGAAGCGTCGGAACGGATGATCGCCCACAGCCTGGCGGGGAGTGAGCATACGAATCGCAGCGGTCGGCAGCGGATGCTGAGTGAGCGCATCGGGGCGCGGCTGCTGTTGCTGATGAACACTCCCGCTGAACAAAACCGACGGGAGCTGGCGACGCTGGTCCGGCTCGATCTCGCGGAGCTAGAGGCCGCCGCCGAGCAACTCGACGAAAACTACCGTTCGCACGATGAAGACGATTCGCCGGAGAACAACCCTTACGAGCACTGGCTCGTCGCCGAGCGGCAACGTGTGATCCTGTCGGCCAGTGTGCGAAAGATTGTGGAAGAGCTGGAACATCATTCAGGTCCGGATTCGATCTGCCGGGATGAGGTGGATGGGTTCCTGCTGCTGGTGGATGAGTATGTCGGCCTGATTGATGACGCTATCGCGGTGCTGACGGCCGATTTGGAAGCCGACCATCGCGTTCAGCTCCAGTGGGCGCATACCCTCCGCCTGACAACGCTGATGCTGCTGGCGCTTTCGGCGCTGTTCATCTACGAGCCGATCATTCGACGGCTCGTTCGCAGTCGGGAGAGCGAGCGCGACCTGCGTGAAGAGCTGGCCCGCCTCGCCGAGGTTGCCAAACGCACGACGAACGCCGTAATCGTCACTTACGCGCAGCGCCGGGTTGTCTGGGTCAACGAGGGTTTCACGCGCATCACGGGTTACACATTCGAGGATGTGCGCGGGCGCGTGCCGGGGCATTTGCTGCAATACGAGGGCACGAACCCGGACGCCGTCGCAACGATTCGCACCGCCTTGCGCGAAAATCGCGGCTGTCGCGTCGAAATCCGCAATCGCGGCAAGACCGGACGAATCTATTGGCTCGATGTCGAGATTCAGCCGCTGCACGGGCCGGAGGGGTTGACCGGCTTCATGGCGGTCGAGTCGGACATCACCGAACAGGTCGCCCAGCGTGAAACGCTGGCGGAACAGGTGCGGCGACTGGAAGAAGCCGAAGCGCTCGCCAATCTGGGCCATTGGTCCTGGGAAGTCGAAACCAACCGCGTGCGCTGGTCGCGACAGATCTACACGATTCACGAACGTCCGCCCGCGCTCGGGCCACCGGACTATGCCGGCGTGCTGGCACAATTCGCCCCCGACTCGGCACGGCGCCTCGATATGGCCGTGCAAGAGGCGCTGGCCACGGGCGCGTCGTATTCGCTGCGGCTCCGCACCAATCGCGCCGAAGAGCAATACCTCGCCGCCGAAGGACACGCGCGGCGCGACGCCAGTGACCGGATCGTCGGACTATATGGAACAGTGCACGACATCACCAAGCAGGTGCTGGCCGAGCGCTCATTGATCGAAAGCGAATCGCGCTTCCGGCAGCTCGCCGATGCGATGCCGATGATGGCCTGGCTCACCGATGAGAATGGGAATTGCATCGACATCAACCGCGCCTGGCTCGATTTTCATGGAGCGGACTTTTGCCAGGCGCTGGGAGAAGGCTGGACGATTTTCATCCACCCGGATGAGCGGGCGATTTGCATCGACGCCTGCCGCGAGGCTTACGCCGCGCGCCGGCCGCTGCAACTGACCTTTCGCGCGCGCCGCCACGACGGCGTCTATCGCTGGCTGCATGACTTCGGCGTGCCGCGCTACGGCCTGCGCGGCGAATATCTCGGCTACGCCGGCGGCTGCGTCGACGTCACCGAGCGCATCGAGGCCGAAGAGCGCATCCGTGAACAGAGCAACCGGCTGGAACTGATCATCCGCGGCACCGGCTTGGGCACGTGGGAATGGAACATCGCGACCGGCTACGTTCGCTACAACGATCTTTGGGCCGAGATGCTGGGCTACTCTCCCGAGGAAGTCACGCCCTGTGTGCGCACGTGGGAGCAACTGGTGCACCCCGACGACCTGCCGCGCGTTCGCTATGAACTGGAGGAGTATCTCGCCGGCCGCCGCCCGGATTTTCGCAGCGAGGTGCGCATGCTGCACCGCGACGGGTCGATCGTCTGGGTGCTCACCACCGGGAAGATCAACCAGTTTGCGGACGACGGCCAGCCGCTGCTGATTTGCGGCATTCACGTCAACATCACCGCGATCAAGCTAGCCGAAGAAGAACTGAGGAAGGCGCGCGACGCGGCGGAGACCGCCAACCGCGCCAAGAGCGAGTTTCTCGCCAATATGAGCCACGAGATTCGCACGCCCATGACCGCGATCCTGGGCTATACCGATCTCTTGACGGAGGAGGGCGCGGCGAGCCGGCCGCCCGCGGAGCGGGTCGAGTGCGTCGCCGCGATCAAGCGCAACGGCGAGCATCTGCTCTCGCTGATCAATGACATTCTCGACATATCCAAAATCGAGTCGGGCAAGCTGGTCATCGAATCCGTCAGCGTGGATTTGCCGCACCTGTTGATCGACGTGGTCGAACTGATGCGGGGGCGCGCCGAGGCCAAACGCATTGCGTTCGAGCTGGTTTATGACTGCGCCATCCCCGCGAACATCATGACTGACCCCGTGCGCCTGCGGCAGATTCTCGTCAACCTGCTCGGTAACGCCATCAAGTTCACCGACACCGGCGGCGTCACGCTGCGCGTCGGCGTATGCGCTGCCGAAAGCGATTCAGCCACACTTTCCCTGCGCGTGATCGACACCGGCATCGGCATCAGCCGCGATCAGATGCAGCGGCTCTTCGGCTATTTTGAGCAGGCCGACGCCAGCACGACGCGCAAGTATGGCGGCTCGGGACTGGGCCTGCGCATCAGTCAGAAGCTCGCCGAGGCGCTCGGCGGCTCGATTCAGGCTGTCTGTGAATTGGGCCGGGGCTGCACATTTGAGCTGCGCCTGCCGCTGGGCTGCATCCGCCATGTGGCGCTGCTGCAGCCAGCCGCCGAACTGAGCGGGGCCAATGCGCCGACGACCACAGCGGCGCCGCAGGCCGACAACCGCCCGGCCGACGGAGAGCGGCTGAAGGGATGCCGCATTCTCTTGGTGGAAGACGGACCGGATAATCAACGGCTGATCGCGCACCACTTGCGCCGCGCCGGGGCATTGGTTCAGATCGCCGACAATGGCTTGGCGGCTCTTCACCAGTGCGTGCGCGACGGCGATCCGGCGCGGGGGCTGCTCGACGAACTGCCCTTTGATCTGATCATCTCGGACATGCAGATGCCGGAGATGGATGGCTACACCTTCGCGCGAACGCTGCGCAAGCTGGGCTGCCGCCTCCCGATCGTCGCCCTGACCGCGCATGCCATGAGCGAAGACGCCGACAAGTGCTTTGCCGCCGGCTGCACCGGCTACGCGACCAAGCCGATCGATCGCGACTCTCTTGTAAGCGCCTGTGCGCGGTTGGTTTCGCCCCGCACGGCTTCGGCGGCAGCGCCGGCTCCGCCGCGCCGCGCAAGCCCCGCGCCGCCTGACTCCCAAGCACAGCCGGTGGACTCCGGCATTGCTTGAACGGCGTCGCGCTCGTCGGCCGCGCGGTTCTGCTGATCCTCGCGGCTCGGTAGAATGCCGCGCCATGGCCCTTTGGAAGCAAGACACCGCGCTCCACCCCACGTTTCTTCCGATCAACGGCTGCCTCGCGGAAGACTGGTTTCTGCTGCCCTTCGAGCTGCGCCTGCAACACGCGCACGCGGCGGCGCTCGAGGCCGCCGGCATCTTCACCGCCACCGAGCGCGCCGCGCTCACCGAGGCGTTGCGCCTCATCGAGCGCGAGTTCGGCGGGGCGGCGTGTCCCGCGTCGGACGCCGAAGACATCCACACCTGGCTCGAAGGGAAACTGACCGATTACGCCGGCGACGCCGGGCGCAAGATTCACACCGCCCGCTCGCGCAACGACCAGGTCGCGACGCTGCTGCGGCTGTATGCGATCGATCGCGGCGAGCGGCTCGTCGCGCAGCTCACCCGGCTGATTCGCGTGCTGGCGGAGAAGGCCGTCACCTGGGCCGATCACGTCATGCCGATGCAGACCCACACGCAGTTCGCCGCGCCCGGCTCGGCCGGCTTCTGGGCGCTGCGCTATGCGGTCGCGTTCGAGCGCTTGCGGCACCGCGGGCGCTATCTGACCGGCCAATGGCGACAGACCTGCCCGCTGGGCAGCGGGGCGGTGGCGGGATCGTCCATCCCCATTGATCGGCGGGTCCAGGCGGCGCAGCTTGGCTTTGCCGAGCCGAGCCTGAATGCGCTTGATTCGACCTCGACGCGCGACGAGTGCCTCGAGTTTCTCATGCTCGCGACGCAGTTGGGCCTGCACTATCAGAGTTTTGCAACCGATGTGATCCTCTTTGCGCAAACGCCGCTGATGTGGGCCGACTATCCGCGCCCCTTTGCTACGGGCTCATCGATGATGCCCAACAAGCTCAATCCGGATGCGATGGAGCTGCTGCGCGGCGAGAGCGGCGAATTCTTCGGCGGCGTGGCGCAACTCATCACGACGCTCAAGGGTTTGCCCAGCGGCTACAACCGCGATTTGCAATGCGTAAAGCCCGTCCTGTGGCGCGGGGCCGAGAAAGCGCAGCTGCTGACCGAAATGCTGATCGCGTTCTGCGAACAACTGGAGTTTCACCCAGAGCGGCTGCGCGCAGCGCTTTCGCGCGGCCACGTCGATGCGACCCTGCGCATGGAGCAGCGCGTGCGCGACGGCCTGCCGCTGCGCGCGGCTCATCATGCCACGGCCGAAGAGTTGAAATCCCTACCGGACGAAATTCCGCCGGCGCAGCAACTCGACGGCACCCGTTACCAGACGCTCGGCAGCGCGGCGCCGGTCGAAGTGCGGCGCGCGGCCCAGGCGCTGCTCGCGTCATTATGACCCCCGCAACGACCCCGCCGCGCGATAATGCATGTTGTGCCGAATGCCGCGCGCGGCTTTTTCCATCCGCCGGCCCACGTTGAAGCAGCCTCCTCACGTAGTCGAAGAGTCGTCGGCTACTTACGAGGTAGGAAGATGCCGTACTCGCGCCCGATGCCGCTCATGTGTTCGCCGTGCAATGGCCACGAGGGTCGCGACGCCCAGCGTGCGAGTCTTGCGGCGCGGCCTGGCGGCGAGCGCAAAGGTTGGCATAGCGACGTGATTACCAGTCCGTCGGCGCCCGCCGAGCGCCGACGTCACCTGCCGTCGTTCGGCGCCTCTGTAATGCATACTTACTCCGAAGCGCAACCCGCATGGCGGCGCGCCCGCTCAGCGTGGTATAGGACGTGGAACCGGGGATGGCCTGGGAGGCCCGCCGCATTATGTTGATGGCCCTCGATCTCAATTCACAGCAAACCGCGCGCGTGATGGCACGGGCGGTGCGCGCTCACGCCAAGCTCGAACTTGAGCCGCATCCGGATGTCTCCCCCAACCTGATCTGGGCCACGCTCGAAGCGGCCAGCGGAGAATGCCTGACCCTGCGGCTCTTCGATGGCGAGCGCGGCGCTTTGCCCCCGCGCTTCATCGGCGCCAATTGCGAGATTCGCACGGTGCTCAACGGCCTGCTCTATCTCTTCTCCAGCTCCGTGCTGGACGTACGCCAGGCCGGCGGCGCCATACAGGTGCTGATGTCGCCCCCGAGCATCATGCACGTCGTCAACCGCCGCCGCTATGTCCGCAAGGCCCCGGTCGATCCGGTCAAGATCATGCTGAAACCGGCCGGCGCGGGCGACTCCGCTGTCGAGGGCGAACTCTGGAACATCGGCGTCAACGGCCTGGCCTGCCGCATCGCCCGGCGGGTCTCCGATGAGTTCATCTTCATCGGCGACTCGCTCACCTTGCAGTTCATGCTGCCGTGGAACGCCGACTCGTTTGACTTACGCGCGATCGTCTGCAGCAAGAACAACACCCATGACCCGGATTTTGTCGTACTGGGCGTCGAATTCGCGACCGACGCAGTCGCTGAGCAGCAGCATCAGCTCGAGCATCTCCGCTATTTGGTCGCTGAAGAGACGGACCGGCTCTTGGAACTGGAGCAGCCCGCATGAGACCGCATCGCATCGTCACGCCGCAGGACGCCGCCGAGATCTTTGATCTCGCGGTGCGCGATCGCGCCCTGGCCGTGCTCTCTGTACTGGACGGCCAGCATTGGATCACCTTCAAGTCGCGCTTCCTGGAGCGCGACCCGGGCCGGCGCTTCTTCGTCCTGGACTATCAAACTCAAACTGGCCTCCCCAATCCGCCGTTACAGGCCGGTCAATACGTCGGCGTCAGCTTCCGGCACAAGAGCCGCAAGGTGCTCTTCTCGACTGTGGTCGAAGCCAAGGGCCACTACGTCCTCGATCAGCGCGAGACCGTCCCCGCGGTGCGCTATCGCTGGCCCGCCACCATGATCGAGCTGCAGCGCCGCGCCTACAACCGCACGCCCGTACCCGAGTCACAGCACGTCGACTGCCGGCTCTGGCCAGGCTCACTCGAGCAAAACGCCGAGCCGCCTGCCGACACCTGCCCCGGCACGCTCGCGAACGTATCCTGCGGCGGCGCCATGATCCGCATTGCGGATGGGCCGCAAATGGTCTGGACTGAGAACGTGCCGCTCGTGGTCGAGCTGGCCCTGCCCGACGGGCGCCCCCCGCTGCGACTCGATGCGTACTGTCGCGGCTACCGGCCCGATGACCAAGGCCAGCCCGGCGTCGCGTTGCAGTTCATCGGTCTGGAGCTGTCCAACGATGGGCGCGCCAACCTTCAGCGGCTTGCGAATTTCGTGCAGCGGCTCAACCGCGTCGCGATGACGTTCGGCATTCAAAAGTGGACCAACACGCGCGAGCGCGGCCCGCTGGCCGAAGAGTCATCTGAATCAACCGAGTAGTCCCCCCGCGATTGCGCGACCCGAACACGTTGGCTCGGCCGCAGTGAAAAACGTATGCTCGCTGTTAACGCCGAGAGGCAGGGGAGGGGCAGGCATCGGGCTTGCCCTCGACAGGCCGGAAAACTCGCCCACACATCTTCAGCGCATCGATGAACAGAGATTGGAGTTTCCCCGGAATCGGCCGGCTGTACGCCGCTGGCTTACTCCCGCGCCAGCGGCAGCAGCGCCTCCAGCACGCATGGCGCAGAGCCATCCGCCAGCGGTGAAAGTACGTCGCGCACCGGCTGCCGCGCGAGCAGCGCACAAGCCAGTCGCCACGCCACCGGCCGCAGCACAAACCCGACCGGATGCACCGATCCGGCCCGTAATTGCCGCCGAAAGCAAGTCCACAAGCGCTCCTGGGCTTCCGCGATCGGCTCGCCGCCGGGCGGCTGCACGTTCAACGGCGCATCGCACGATTCCTGATAGGCGGACTCGTAGCGCGTCTCCAACTCAGGCTCGGTCAACCCCGACCAGAGGCCCGCGTCCAGCTCGACCAGATCCGCGACCACCTTGGTCTTGGCCCGCAGCGCCGTCGCGAGAACCTGTGCCGAGCTAACCGACAAATCATCCGCGGCGTGGAGCAGACGGCTCAGCCTCAGCGGCGTCAGTACGACCGCCCAGGCTTCCAGTTGTTGCCGGCCAACCTCGGACAGCGGCAGATCGGCCCGGCCCAGCAGCCGTCCTTGCTCATGCCATTCGGTCGCGCCGCACGGGATGAGTGCGATCTTCATTCGCGCCGTCTCGCCGCCGCGCTCTGGATCACACTGCGCATCTCAGCCACCGCTGCGGCACGGTCGGCGCTGCCGTAGATGGCCTTGCCGATGACCAGCGCGTTGGCGCCGGCGGAGATCGCGAGCGGCGCAGTCTGGGCCGTGATGCCGCCATCGACTTCGAGCCATTGATGACCGTGCAGCCGCTTGGCCAGCAACTCGATCTTGGGCAGGCATTCGCTCATGAAAGCCTGACCGCCGAAGCCCGGCCACACGGTCATCACCAGCACGATGTCGACCTCGTCGAGCACGTCGAGAATCGCTTCGGCGGGCGTGCCGGGGTTGAGCGCGACGCCGACCTTGACGCCCAGCGCCTTGATCTGCCGCGCGGCCTCGATCGGGTCTTTGACCACCTCGACGTGAAAGCTGATGCTGCTGGCGCCGGCCTGCGCAAACGCCGGCGCATAGCGAACCGGCTCCTGAATCATCAGGTGCGTGTCGAGAAACAGCGCGGTGTTGCGCCGAATGCTCGCCACCACGGGCAGGCCGAAGGAGAGATTGGGCACGAAATGCCCATCCATCACGTCCAGGTGAAACATCTCGATCCCGGCCTGCTCGACCACCGCCAGCTCGTCGGCCAGCCGGCCAAAATCCGCATCCAGAATCGAGGGAGCCAGACGAATTGTGCGTGTTGACGTCATCGGTGCAATTGCTTCCGGCGGCTCGGCGGCGGCGACCGAGACGCGCCGCCCCGCGCGCTCGCGATAGCCGACCCAAGCGCAAGCGCCATCGGTGTCGGAAGACTGCACAACATTCGATGCAGCCGCCGCGGCACTGCGTCCGAGCCGAAGAACACGGTATCGCGGCGCGCGCCGACCGTCCAACCGAGCCGCTTCCCGGCGGCGGCTTGACCCCTGAGCGGTGCGCGTGGATAGTTAACCGGGTTCGAGTGTGGCGGCCCCCCCGGCGGTAAGCGATCTTTCCGATGGCGGGCTGATGATTTTTCCGCCGCCGCATACGCGGAACGGCGGAGACGGAGCGTGTGACGTGGCGAAGCCTCGAGTCGGATGTGTCGGCGGCGGTGTTGTGGGAACCGCGATGCAGAATCTGTGCGGGCCGGAGACCGTCATCTTTGACCCCAAGCCCGGCTATTCACAAGATCGCGACGCCATCAACCGCTGCGATGTGGTCTTCATCTGCGTGCCGACGCCGATGAAGACCGACGGCGCCTGCGACACCTCGATCGTCGAAGAGGCCGTCGCCTGGGTCAAAGCGCCGCTGCTCATCATCCGCTCGACGGTCGCCCCCGGCACGACCGATCGCCTGCGCCAGAAGTATGACAAGCACATTGTCTTTCAGCCGGAGTATCTGGGCGAAACCGTCGCGCACGTCTTCGGCAACATGGCCGAGCGCAACTTCGTCGTCCTGGGCGGAACGGTGGAAGACACCAGCCGCGCCGCCGACTTCTACAAGCACTATTACAACGCCTATGTGCACTATTACTTCTGCGACGCCATGACGGCCGAAGTCGCGAAGTACATGGAGAACGCCTTCTACGCGGTCAAAGTCACCTTCATCAACGAGTTCTACGACATCGCCCGCACCCACGGCGTCGATTTCAACCGGCTGCGCGAGGTCTGGCTGGCCGACACGCGCATCAGCCGCGACCACACGTTCTGCTATCCGCATGCCCGCGGCTTCTCGGGCAAGTGCCTGCCCAAGGACTGCAACGCGATCGTCAAGAGCAGCAAAGAGCTCGGCTATACGCCGAAACTGATGGAGGCGACGCTGCGCATCAATGAAGACTTCCTGGCACTGAACAAGGAAGCGGGACGATAGCCGCGATCGCCTTCGCACGCAGATCACGAGTAGCGATCGTTCACGCGGGCGGCATGGGCCTCCCGCCCGTGCGTTGTGAGACGAGTGAGAATGTGGGAACGTGAGCAGGTGGGAATGGAATGACTGATTGGAGAAGTGCATCCATGCGAGGGTAGCATGGGCCTCCGGCCCGTGCGTCACAAATACTGATCCTGTCCGAATGATTTCGTCGAACTGCATCGCAGTTCAGAGTCATGGCGTCGCGAAGCGCGACTACAATCCCGTCAACATGGCGCGCTCAGCAAAAAACATGTATCGCGAAGACCGCTGCAAAGCACCGAACCATCGGCGGATTTCGTCGCGACGTTGCGGCATCCTCGCTCGGTGCGCCCTGCTCGCCTTCGGCTCCGCGTCTGTGCCAAGCATGTCATGGCCCGGCGAAATCGCGACGGCGGGTGAGAGCAGGACCGATCAGCCTCTGGCTTCGCAACCAGCCCCATCCGTCGCGCCGCCGCCCGCGTCGGACAACACCGCGGCCGAGCTGTCCGTGCCGGAAAACACCGTGGCCGCTCCGTCGCGCGGCGCCGCGCCGCGCCTGCTGCCGCCGGAGGTCGCCGATCTGGTCGGCAGCTTGGGGCCGCTCGACAATTTTCACGTGATGACGGCGGGAAGGGCCTATCGCAGTGCGACGCTGGCGCCCGGCACGTTGCGCCGCGTGCTGCAACGCTGCGGCATCCGCGCCGTGATCAACCTGCGCGGCGAGAACCGTGGCGCCGACTGGTACGACGCGGAGCGGGCTGTCTGCGAAGAGCTGGGCGTGCGGCTCATCGACGTGCGCATGAGCGCTAAGGAGCTGCCCTCGTGCGAGACGCTGCTGGCGCTCTATGACGCGCTGCTGGCCACCCGCGATCAGCCGGTGCTGCTGCATTGCAAAAGCGGCGCGGATCGCACCGGCGCCGCCGCGGCGCTCTGGCGCATCACGGTCGAGGGCTGGTCGCATGGCGAGGCGGCTCATGAGCTGTCGCCGTTCTATGGACACTTTCGGTTTTATCACCCGCTGATGGATCGGCTGGCCGGCATGTTCGTGCCGGAGCGGCGCTGGATCGAGCACGAATATCCCGTTCCCTGAAAGCCAATCGCGGCTCAGCGCGCGATCAGTGCGCTCAGCGCGGCGCAGGTCTCAGCGATGCGCGGCCCGAGCAGGTAGTGCTCACCGCCGACCAACACATGCACGCGCCCGGTGGCGCAGGCGGGCAGTTCGGGGCGGATTTTCCTCCAGATCGTCAGCGCCTGGGCGGCCCCGCCGGGACGTTGCTGGCCGTCGGGATCAAGCTCGATGATGACATCGGGGCGCGCTTCGATGACGGCTTCGATCGCGAGCGGTGCGAAGGGCCGCAGCCCGGCGGGGGCGGCGTTCTGGTGTCCGGCCAGCCGCAGCAGATCGTCGTAGAAGGAGCCGGCCGCCGCGACAAAGGGCGCACTGGGCGGGTCGGAGATCGTGCCGATCACGATCAGCACGCGCCGGGCCGGGCCGCGCTGGCCGGGACCTTCGGGCGCGATTGTTCCATTCGCCGCCGGCGCACACGCGGCTATATCTCGGCGGAGCCGGCGGACGAGCGTGGCGGCGGTGCGCGGTCGCTCGACCAGCGCGCCGACGCGCTCAATCGCGCGATAGACGTCCGCTAGCGTGAAATCGGCCAGCGAGACATAGCGCAACTGCATCTGCTCCAGACGATCGACGACCGCCGGCGAGCGACCGGCGACCAACACTACGTCAGGCCGCAGGCTCACGAGAAACTCGGCGCTCATGTCGAGCAGTCCGCCGATCGAAGGCGTCGGCAAAATCTCTGGCGGATACTCGCAAAAGCGCGAGCGCCCGACCAGTTGATCGCCGACCCCCAGCGCGCAGCAAATCTCCGTAATCAACGGCGCCGTGCTGACCAGCCGGCGGCGCGGCGTAGACCGCTCCGCCGGGTCAACCCACGGGTGACGCACGCACGCGGCGGCGGATGGCTCGGCGGTGCGGGTCGCGGCCGAGTCCGTGGAATTTGATGAGGCTGGGTCGGGCGAATGCTCAGAATAGTGCGCGGACGCGGCCTGTTCGGCTGAGCGCGCGGATGGCGCCGTCGTCGTCGAATGTCGCGTGGCGACGCGACCGTCATCGCAGGCCGGCAACGCGGCCCCGACCAACAGCGCCGCAATCATCCAAGCTCGGCGGCGGATGTGCGATACGCCGGCTCGATCAAACCAGCGCATCTACCACGCCGGGCTGCATATAGGGGTTTTCGCGGCGTTCATCGCCGATCGTCGTCGGCGGACCGTGGCCGGCATAGACAACGGTCTCATCCGGCAGCGTAAGCAAATTGGCACGGATGTTCGCGAGCAGGCGCGGCCCCGAACCGCCGGGAAAATCAACCCGCCCGATGCTGCCGGCGAAGAGGGCATCGCCCACAATCACAACGCCGGCAGCGGCGCAATAGAACGCCAGCCCGCCGGGCGAATGGCCGGAAACGTCGCGCACTTCCCACGTGGTGTCACCCAACGTGAGCGTATCGCCGGGTTTCAGCAGGTCGGTGGGCGACGGCGCTGTGACCGGAAACCCCATCCGCGCCGACAGGTTGCGGTTGGGGTCGGACATGAAGTCGGCCTCCGCGGCCGGCGCGAGAATCGGCAAGGCGGGCCAGCGCGTGCGGATTGAGCTGACGCCGGCGATGTGATCCGGATGGCCGTGGGTCAGCAAAATCGCGGCCGGCTCGACCTGCTCCGCTGTCAACAGCGCGATCAGCTTGCCAGGCTGCGGCGGGAAGCCGGGATCGATGATCCACGCCGCCCGACCGTTGCCGGAGGGGGCGATGACGACATAGGCGTTTTCCTGAAACATCGGTTCGGTGCGACAGTCAAGACGTATCGGGCCGTGGGTCTGCATGATCGGATTATACAAGTTCAGCACGAGGCCCGGGCTAGTGCAGTTTCGATTGAACTGTAGCGTCGGCCCTCCGTGGCCGACGGCGAATCAGTTGCGATACGCCCTTGGTCAGGGACGCCCGACGCTGTAGGAAAAAATGAAAACGCTCTAGGCGCGAGATGCGTGAGAGCCATCGCCTGCGTGTCGCGCCGACAAGCCCAGCCGCACTCCGAACCGTACCGCACTCCGAAACCGAACCGCGCCCGTCAGGAAGCGATTCGAGGCTGCGCAAGCCTGACCCAAAGTTAATCGACGGCGCCGCGGCGCCGCAGATAAGGCGATGCGACAACACGAAGAAACCGAGAATGACGCAGCCATACTGCAACGAAGCGAAGCCGCATGGCGGCAGCACGATCGAGCGCCAGTCCATCGCCCGATTCCACCTTCGATCGCATCTGGGCGGCCGCGCTTCATGACCGCCCACACTGACGGACTCCGCTATTCCACGTCCAGCGCCAGCAGATACTGCTCCAGCGCTTTGCGGGCCTGCTCTTCGGCGGCGCGAATCGAGGCGAGGTCCGCCCGGAATCGCTCGAGTTCGGTCTCCAGCGAATCAATCTTCGCCACCTGCCGCTTGTAGGCGTCCGAGCCGGACGGCAGCGTGCCGACGTTTTGCCGCACGCGGGCCTGCTCGTCGGTGGCTTCCTTGATCCGCGTCTCAAGCTGCTGTCGGCCGCGCGTGTGCTCATCGAGCTTGACGCGCAGCTCGGCCACTTTGCCCAGCGCCTCCGCCACTTTATTTGAAACCGACTTGGACCGCATGTAGATCTGTATGTCGTCGAGCGCGAGATTCGACAGCGCGACCGACGTATCGCCGGTGCGTTCGAGCTGCACCACCTGCTTGACCGTCTGCCCCGCCGGCGCCGAGGTCTTGAAGCGCAAGAGCGACGCGGTGCGCTCGTAAGGCTCCTTCGGCTGAATGAGCTTCCAGGCGTCGGAGTAGGGCTGCTCCAGGATGATCGACTTGTCTTTCTCAGCTTTGTTCTTGATCTCATACTCGCGCGTGTCGAGATACTTGAAGCGACGGATGAACGTGCCCTTGGCGATGCGCACGCTGACCAGTTCCTCCGGCTGCGGCTGCTGCTTGATGAGCACCTCGGCGGCGAGGTCGAGCGCATACGCGAGCAGCCGCTTCTCACCGGGCTTCATGTCGGGGAGCTTGGCATCGCCGGCGTAGACATTGCCGTCGAAAAGCGTGACCGGGCCTTGCATCAGGTTGAGCTTGGTGGCGTTGGTCAGCTCCAGGCCGTTGAGCGGATGCTTCGGGTGTGTGGCGGGATTGAAGATGCTGATCTTCTCACCGCTGACCTCTTCATTCACGATCGGAAGCATGGCCGAGTGCTGGCGAGCGAGGGTGACCGGCGCCTGAATCAGGTACTCAAACAGCTCGCCCGCCTCTTGAGCCGCGGCAATGGACTCCACGCCTTCGCCGCCGATGTCGAAGCGATCCATCACTCCATCCTCGTCAGCAGCTGATGCCATCGCCGGCATCGGGGCGGCGGCCGGTGCCGAGGGCGCCGCACCGACGCCACGGCCCGGCCGCCGGCCCAAGGCTCGCTCTTCCTGACCTTGAAAATTCTGCCCGCGGCCGGCCATCTGCCCCGTTACGGCTTTGTTGGCCTGGTCCTTGAATCCGCCCTCCAGCTCCGGCGGGCGCAGCGAAGCGTAAATCTCCAGCTTTTCCAGCGGCCGCGGCACATAGATCGGCTCATAAAGGTCCATCCGGAAGGAGATCGGCCGGCCCGAAATCAGCGACAGCCGCACATTCTTCCAGTCTTCTTCCGTCGCGTTTTCGACGGTCGCCCAGCCTTGCAGGAAGGGTTTCTTATCCTTCTCCGCCGGCAGGACCAGCCGATAGCTGGTCTTCCACAGCGGCGCCTCAAGCAAATACGCCGCGCGGATGCGCCGCTTGCCCTCCCCGGTAAAGCTGATCGTGACGCTCTTCTTGTCGGCGTCGTGACCGAGCGCGAGCGTGGCAAGCGCCTTCTTCAGCTCGTTGTTGACGCTCTCGTTGATCAGCTTCAAGCCGTCGACGTTGGCCAGATCGAGTTGTTGCAGCCCATTGTCGGTCAGCAGATTCAGCAGCTTGGTCTCGACCGTCTTGCCGTCGCCCACGCTGACGGTGCGGCCTTCGACGCCGACGATCACGCCGCGAAGCTTGCGCGTGCCGGTCAATTCAACGGGTTCGCCGCGAAGCTGATCGAGCAATTGCCCGAGCGAGGGCTTGCCGGTGATGTCGACGCCGAAGCTGCGGAGAGTCTTTTCGATCGGGTCGCGTGAGGAATAGCTGACGATGCCGATCTTGCCGCCGTCGAAATCCTGTACGACGAGCGATTTGAGGATGTCGTTGATCTGCTCGGTGCGGAAGTTGAGCGTGGCATCGCCGGCGCCTTCGATCTGCGTGTCGCACTCAAAATAGCCGACGCCGCTGGAAAAGAGCGCCACGCGCGTGACGCCCAGCTCAACGCCGGCGGGGTCGGCGGCGCCGGCCGCGGCGCAGCCCAACAGCCACACCAGCGCTGCCAGGCCCCTGCCGCGCGGCCGGCCGCCGCGTTGGTTCATTCGTAGTGATGGGTCCGAAACGCTCATTCCGCCCCAACTGGTTCTGCACATCGCGCAACTCCCGAAGTTTGTTCGCACGCGGCTCACGCCCGCCGCTCAGCCGGCTTATACCCGGAATCATCCCCGCCGATGCGGCGGCGCGCCAAACGGCAAGACCTGACAAAACCAAGGAATGATTGCCAGGAAGCACCATCTTGACTAATGAAAAGGCGGAAGAAAGCCTTCCCGCCGGCTGCGACCGGCGAGAGGCCTGCCGCAACCCTGCGTCCCGGTGACAGAAACGAAGCTGCGGATGCCCTGGGTCGGCCGGCGACCCGCACCGCTAACTCGAAAAAGATACGGCTACGCGGCGTATACTCGCCGCTGAGATGAACGCCAAGCCGACGGCTATCGTGCTCCTTTCCGGCGGGCTGGACAGCGCCACGACGCTCGCCATCGCCTGCGCCGAAGGGTTTGAGCCGATCGCCCTGACGTTTCGCTATGGGCAACGCCACGCGGTCGAGGTGGAGGCCGCCCGGGCCGTCGCCCAGCGCACCGGCGTACGCGAGCTATGCCTGGTTGAGATCGACCTGCGCGCCTTCGGCGGCTCCGCCCTGACCGCCGACATCCCCGTCCCCAAGCAGCCGCCGGCCAGCGCCGCCGGCGTGATCCCGATCACCTATGTTCCCGCACGCAACACGATATTTCTCAGCTATGCGCTCGCACTGGCCGAAGTGCGCGAGGCGCGCGACATCTATATCGGCGTCAACGCGGTCGATTACAGCGGCTATCCCGATTGCCGCCCGGAATACATCCGGGCCTTTGAGCAGATGGCCGCGCTCGCCACGCGCGCCGGCGTCGAGGGCCACGCCGTCGCAATCCGCACACCACTCCTGCAGCTCACCAAGCCGCAGATCATCGCCCGCGGCCTGGAGCTGGGCGTCGACTATGCCCTCACGCGAAGTTGCTACGACCCCGACGCCACGGGCCGCGCCTGCGGCGCTTGTGAGAGTTGCCGTATCCGGCTGAGCGCCTTTCGGGCACTGGGCCGCACCGATCCGGCGGCCTATCAAGTGTGACGCGTCTGTGGCTCACGCGGCGGCGCCGGACGTGAGCGCCGGTCGAGCCGACGCCGATCCCGCACTGCGCCGTCCTTCACAAGCAAAGCGCGCAAAAACCGCCGAAAGCCCGTTCAATTCCGCCCACGGCTCGGCTAGCGTATCGGCCCTATGTTTCAGGCAGCAACGCACTGGAATTGGGCTGAACAGCATGTGATCATTACCGGCGGCAGCTCGGGCATCGGGGCCGCCCTCGCCCGCGCGCTGTCGGCCCGCGGAGCACGCATCGGGCTGATCGCCCGCAACGAGGAGCGGCTACGCAACTTGGCCGGCGAGCGCGGCACCTGGGCCGCGGCCGATGTCCGCGATGCCGCGGGCCTGAAATCGGCCATCGCCCAACTCGAAGCCGCTCACGGCCCGTGCACCGTCCTGATCGCCAACGCGGGCTTGCATCATTACAGCCCCGGCTATGACCTCTCCGCCGATGCCGCCGGCGATGTCATTCAGGTCAACGTCAACGGCGTGATCAACGCGGTGGCGGCGGTCGTGCCCGGCATGTTGGCGCGCGGGGCGGGACGCATCTGCACCATCGCGAGCATCGCCGGGCTGATCGGCCTGCCCGACGTCGGCGCCTATTGCGCCAGCAAGGCCGCGCTGATCACACTGAGCGAGAGCTGGCGGCTCGATCTGTTTCGGCGCGGGATCCGCGTCACCTGCGTCTGTCCGGGCTTTGTGCGCACGCCGTTGATTCGCAACCACGATCCGCGCATCCTGAAATGGGTGCTGGCGCCCGAGGATGCGGCGGAGCGAATTCTCGCCGCCATCGCGCGCGGCCGCGCGCTGGTCGGCTTTCCCTGGCCGCTCTGGACAGTGGGGCGCCTCGCGCGGCTCGTGCCGCGCGGATGGTATCGCTGGGCGGTGCGGCGGCTGCTCGGCCGCGTCACGCCGCCACGTGTAACGGAAGAAAGCAGCCCCGCCCGCTAGTCGTCTGTCACACTCTATTTTTCGGGTTCGAATCGAGGGTAGCTTGGGCCACCGGCCCGTGCGTCCAACAACAAACAACCGCACTCATTTCAGCTATGACGCCGAATCTCTTTTCCGCTTCATCCGAGAAAACTAGATTGGCTGAACACTACTGCTTCGTCACACTTGAATTTTCGGATGAAGCGGAAAGGAGCTCCGACGTCACGGCATGAGATTCGTGCCTATCTTTGTCGTGGGACGCACGGGCCGGAGGCCCATGCTACCCGCGTTTCGAACCCGCAATTTCAAGTGTGACGAAACACTACGGTCTCTGAATGGCGCTCCAGGCTGTGGTCGGCACGCCGTTGAGCTGCAGCGGCTCAATCGCGCGAATCAGCCAGTCGCCCTCGCGCCGCTCGAATTCGAATCGCCAGCGCGAGACCAGCAACCCGCCGCCCTGCTCCATGACCGCCTGGCCACGATAGCTGATCTGGGCCTCGATGCGGTCGAGGCCGGCGGCGAGAATTTCGACGCGGCCGCGCTCCAGCCACGAAATGCGCATGCGCTGCAGGGCTTGCTCGACGTAGTCGCGAAACGCGACGCGGTCCATCTCCCCGGCCGCAAAATCCGGCGCGAGCAGCGCCACGAGCGGACCGGCCTGGCCCGCGGTCAGCCCCGCCTCCATCGGCGCGAGCACCGCGGCGATGCGCTCGCGCGGCGTGGTCACGACCGCCTGCACCAACAACAACGCCCCACCGGCAAGCAACCCAATCACCAGTGGCCGCGCCGAACCGCCGCGCCGCCAATACGCGAGCAATACGAACAGCACCAGGAACAGCGCGAGGCCCAGCGCCGCCGGCGACTCAAGAAAAAACCAACTGAGCCATTCCATGCCGCGCATCGTAACGAGGTTGGGCTTGCGGCCAGTGGCTCATCCGTGCTGCTGCGCGCGTTGATTGGAAGCTATTCGCCGGCCTGCGCGGCGACTTCATCGGCGATGCGTCGCAGCGCGCCGCTTTCATACAGCCCCACAAACGCCGCGGTCAGGTCCGGGTCAAACAGCTTCCCGGCATCTGCGCGGATCGCGCGCAGCGCGTCACCCGGCGTCCAAGCGTCCTTGTAGACGCGCGAAGACGTGAGCGCGTCGAACACATCCACCAGCCGGACGATCCGCGCCGGATAGGGGATCGCCTCTCCGGTCAAGCCGTCGGGATAGCCGCTGCCATCCCAATTCTCATGATGTGAACGCGCAATCTGCCGGGCAAGCGTAAAGAATGGCTTGGGCGAGAGGATTTTCTCGCCGACGATCGTGTGCAGTTCCATCGTGCGGCGCTCTTCCTCGGTCAGCGGCCCGGGTTTCTTGAGCACCTCATCGGGCACGAGCAACTTGCCCACGTCATGCAGGATCGACGAATAGCCGATCCGCTCAGCTTCCTCCGCGTTCTGACCGGCCATGCGGGCCAGCGCCGCCGAATAGTGCTCGATCCGGCGAATGTGCGCGCCGGTGTCGCTGTCCTTGGCTTCGCCGGCGACGGCCAGCATGTAGATCGATTCGAGATTGGCCTCGCGCAGCTCGGCCGTGCGCTGCCGGACGCGCTCCTCCAGCGTGGTGTTGAGGCTTTTCAGCTCGAGGGCCTGCTCGAGGACGGTGTCGCTCAGCCGCACGAGGTTGCGATACTGCTCGGCATAGCGATTCTCGGCGTTCTTCTGCGCGGTGATGTCGACCACCGTGACCAGCCGGTGACTGGGCAGGGGCACAGGCCCGGCCAGCGGCCGGCCGGAGACAATCACGGTGACGCGCGTGCCGTCGCGCCGCGGCAGTGCGCGCTCGATCTCATGCGGATCGTCGAAATTCTGCAAGAGCGGCACCAGCGCCCCGCAATCGCCCGATTCACAGCCGATCTCCAACAGCGTCCGCCCGTCGAATGAATCGGCCGGCTCGCCCAGCAAATCGGTGAAGGCGGCGTTGGCATGGACGACGTGCCCGCCGCGATCGACCAGAATCGCGCCGCAATTGAGCGCATCGAGCAGCGCCGCATAGTCGGTGAGGTCGTGAGCGACCGGCATTTCCGCATCGGTGAATGTTGGCAACCGCGGCCGCGTGGCCGAAGCGTCCGCCATCATAACGCCGCCGGCGCGTATTTCCGACGCACCCCACTATCATGCACGGCATGTCGCCCATCCCTTCCGGCGCGGAATCCAACGCCGCCCGCGCCCTGCCCGCGGTCGATCTGCTTCTGCGGCAACCGGGACTCGCCGCGCTGACGGATGAGTTTCCTCGCACCGAGATCGTGGCGGCGGCGCGGGCGCTGCTGGCGCGCTGGCGCGAGCGCCTGCGCCGTGACGCCGCAACCGTGCCCGACCTGCGCACGCTCGTGCGCGAAGTGCATGAGGAGCTTTTTCGCCGCCGGCAGCCGAGCCTGCGCCGCGTCATCAACGCCACCGGCGTGGTCCTGCACACCGGGCTGGGCCGGGCGCCCCTCGCCGAAGAGGCCCTGCAGGCGATCCTCGACACCGCCACCGGATATTGCAATCTTGAGCTCGATTTGGCCTCCGGCGAGCGCGGCGACCGGCACGCTCACGTTCGCACGCTGTTGCAGGAATTGACCGGCGCCGCCGACGCGCTGGTCGTCAACAACAATGCCGCCGCGACGCTGCTCGCGCTGGCGGCGCTGGCGGGCGGGCGCGCAGCCGTGATCGCGCGCGGTCAACTCGTCGAGATCGGCGGTTCGTATCGCTTGCCCGAGATCATGCACGCCGCGGGCTGCAAGATGGTCGAAGTCGGCACGACCAACCGCACGCGCTGCACCGATTATGAGCAGGCCATCGGCCCTGACACCGCCGCCATTGTTCGTGTGCACACGAGCAACTATCGCGTGGTCGGATTTGTGGAAGAAACCCCGATCGCGGAACTGGCCCGATTGGCGCGCGAGCGCGGGCTGGTCTTCATCGACGATCTGGGCAGCGGCTTGTTGCAGCCGCAGGCCGGCTGGGATGAGCCGGCGGTCGCCGAAAGCCTCGCCGCCGGGGCGCACATCGTGTTGTTTTCAGCCGACAAACTGCTGGGCGGACCTCAGGCCGGCATCATGCTGGGCGAGCCGGACCTGATCGCGCGCTGCCGACGCCATCCGCTGGCCCGCGCGCTGCGTCCCGACAAGCTCACATTCGCCGCGCTGGAGGCGACGCTGCGGCTCTACCGCGATCCGGCCGCGCCGACACAGCGCGTGCCGACCTGGCGGATGCTGCTCACTTCCCTCAGCACGCTGCGCGAGCGCGCGGAGCGCCTGGCGGCGCAATTACGCGCAGCGCTGCCGGCCGCCGATGTTCAGCCGCTGACGGGAGACTCTTACGCCGGCGGCGGAACTCTGCCGACGCTGCCATTTCCGACGTGGGTTGTGCGGGTCCGCTGTCATGTCGGCGCCAGCCGCGCCATCGCCACGACGTTGCGGCAGCGCGATCTGCCGGTGCTGGCCCGGCTGCATGATGATGCGCTGGTGCTGGATGTGCGCACGCTCCGCGATGATGAGCTGGACGACCTGGCGGCGGCGCTGGCCGAAGCCATTCACGATACGGAGCCGCATGCGGGGTAAACCGAACCGTGCCCAGCCGAACCGCGCGAATCCGAACCGCGCCAAACCGAATCTCGCCAAGCCGAACCGCGCCAAACCGAACCGCGCCCGTAAGGAAGCGATTCCGACTCCGTTGCAGCCCGAACCAAAGCGTCCGCAAAACAACGAATCAGCGACCCATAGCAATTCAACGAAGCCTTCAGCGCCGCAGCCACGCAAAGACACATGGAAGCCTTCGCGCATCGCTGCGCACACCCCCCATACCGCTAGGCGTTCGCCGTCGCCGTTGCATGACCGGCGCGAACGGCCTGTCCCGTGAACTCAACCCCAAAAAAGCAAACCGGGTCGGTCTCGGGCGTCTTGGAGTGGCAGACGCGCCCGTTAAGGGTAAACGGCTGCCCTTCGACTTCGGCGAGAACCTGGATCACTTCATTTTCCGCCGGGATGTAATCCGCGACAAAGCGCGCCCCACGCGCGGAGACATCCGCCAGGAGAGCGGTGCATTCGCGTCCATCAAACGTTCGAAAGCGCACTTCGAGCGGATCGCTGGTCGGCTCATAGCGCGGGTCTTCGCGCTCGTCGACGGGCAATTCCTGCGTGATGTCGGACATCGGATAGTGGCTGAGCAGCGCCTTGACCAGCGCAGCGCCACGTGCGGGACGGCTCATGCTCGGTCCTCCTGCGGGCCTGCGGGTTCTATCGGCAGCGCCGCCCAGGTAAACCAATGAAGCCAACTCACATCCCGGCAAACCGCAGGAAACAGATCGAGTGGCGCGGGATAGATGAGATAACGAGTCGCATGCGATGAATCCTGGACCAGCCGGCAGCCTTGCAAGGCTGGCAAGCGGCCTGACGCATCGCAGCAGGTCGGCGAAGCGACCGCGAATGCGACCACCGCCCGCACCGCGCGGCAGCTCAGAACGCCGGGCAACCGCATGCTCGCAATGGGCACTGATATGCAGGGGTGGGGCAGGCATCCTGCCTGCCCGAACAGGCTGGAAGCCTGTTTCCACCCGGCTGCTGCAAGCAACCAGAATCAAAATGCGGTTGCGTTGGCACAGAACGTAATGCGGGGCGCTTTACTTTTGAACCCGCCCCCGACTACGATAATGTTGGATTCGTTGCGCTGCGCACGTCGGCGTCCTGAACAGACCCTATGCCATACTCTCCAATTTCACCCGAGCCGTCCGACGCGCAAGGTTCGCAACCTTCCGCCGATAATTCCGAAGCGACGACCGGCCCGCAAGCCCCCAATGATGCCGACGTGAGCGCAACGAGCGGGGCCGACCCAGCCGGCGCCGGCGACACCGGCAACGCTGAGAGCAGGTTTCAGGATGGCGGGCCAATTCCGCCGGGACCGCAAACCGCCGGCGGGGTGTGGCAGATCGTTGACGCGGACGATTGCATCAACAGCCTGGCCTATCAGCATGGCCTCTTCTGGGAAACGATCTGGAGCGACCCCGCCAATGAGCCGCTGCGGCAGCGGCGCGAGAATCCCAACGTGCTGCTGGCGGGCGACGCGGTTTTCTGTCGCGAGCGCATCGTCAAAGCTGAGCCGGGCGCGACCGAGCTGCGCCATCGTTTTCGCCGCCGCGGCGAGCCGGTGACGGTGCGGGTGCGCGTCATGGAAGACGACGAGCCGCGCGGCAATGAAGCGTATGAGTTTCACGTCGGACAGCGCGTCTATCCGGGCATGACCGATCCGCAGGGGTGGGCCGAGGTGCCGTTGCCCTCCTGCGAGCGGCGCGGCGTGCTGGTGCTGCTCTCCGACGGAACCCAGGTGCCGCTGAATTTCGGCCAGCTTGATCCGCTGAGCGAGTTGCACGGCGTGCAACAGCGTTTGGAGAATCTGGGGTTTTCATGCGGCGCGCGCGGCGAGCTGGACGACGAAACGCGCGGTGCGCTGAGTGCGTTTCAAGAGCGCTTCGGCCTGACCGAAACGGGCGAACCCGACGAGGCCACCCGCAACAAGCTACGCGAGTTGCACGGCTCGTAGAGCACGGATCTGCAATCGACCTTGAACCACGAAACGCGCGCCCCGCGGCGCGAGCGAAAACGAGCGAACCATCATGAGCAACGGAAAAACCAATCCCACGCAGACCGCGGCCGTGCCGCGCGTGCGGCGCGGCGCCCGGCACGGAGCTTCGGTCGCCGTGCGCCGGGTCTATCGCCTCATCGGCCAGACGTTCAGCCGGCTGCTTTATCCGCACGGCTCGGCGGATCGCTTCATGCCCGTGGCGCATCGGACGAACCCGATCACCGACGCCAGCGCCCGCAGCTCGCGCGGTCGCGAGATCGCCGGCACAATTCCGATGGCCTCGCACAACGTGCTGGAGCGCAGCCCACAGCAACAGATGGATCGCTCCGACTATCCGATCTTCGCGGAGATCAAACTCAAGCAGGGGCGGCGCGTACTGGCGACCACCAATGCCAACCTCGACGGCACGTTTGAACTGGACGTCGATCTCGTCGGGGGCGTGCAATACCAACTCGAAGCCACGATCGGCGGCAGCGATCGCATCTTCCCCGAGCGCGTCACCGTGCATGTGTTCGTGCAGCGCGTGCCGCGCTTCGATACGACGCGCATCCTGCAGCACAACACGCGCGTTCGCCTTCGCACCGAGCACCACCTCAATACCTCGACCAACCCCAGTCGCGAGCGCTGGGAGCGCATCGACGGCGAGCGCATCGAGGCGTACATCACGCCCGGCGATCCGGCGGCGACGCTCTGGCTCGAGGCCGACGCCGCAGTCGTCTTTAATACGTTCGCGCTGAATGTCGAGTGGATGAGCCAGTATCCGCCCGATCGCTATGTTTCATTCGTCCACAACGGCCGCAGCTATCGCATCGAGCTGGCGCACCTGTGCATCTGCACCTGCTCGGCGATGATCCTCAAGTATTACGGACGCGAGTACACCGTGCCGCAGATGGCCGTCGAGATCGCGCGTACGTATCTGACGCATCGGACCAACTTCGGCGCCCGCAATCCGGACGGCTCCGAGATGCCCCTCGATCCGAACGCCGTCGGGCCCGACGGTCAGCCCGTCATGAAGTTTGTCGGCGGATCATCGCCGCACAATCGCGTCGAGGTCGTGCTGCCGGTGCTGCACTTGCTGTTGCGGCAGGCGCCGCGCGGCGCGGCCCCGGCGTGGTGGTCGCGCGGTTCGGAAAACATGGCCAGAATGAACGGCGGCGTGCCGAGCCTGCACAATTTCATCGCGCGCGGCTGGCCGAGCATCCTGGTCGATGACATCAACTACCGTGCCGCCGACATCGCCGGCGACGTCGAGCACGCGCGCGTCTGCCACGGCGTCGTCGTGAATCACGATGGGCGCCTCGCGAAAATCTATGTGCACGACCCCGGCCGGCCGGAACGGCTTGATATCCAGGTGAACGGCTCGCAATCGGATGACGGATGGATTCTGGTGGCGCGCGATCTGACGCAGGCGCAAGTGGCCGACTCGGATTATTCATGGGGCCTGGGCGAGCCGCCGGCGCGGCGCCGGGCGCTGACAGGCGCCTATCGGCAATAGCGCCCGCGCGGCCTTCGCCGGCGCTGCGTTGGTTGCACTATCATTCGCGCCATGCGGATCGACATTCACACTCATGTCGGGCCATTCGCCGATGTAGACTCGACGCCGCAGCTCCTGGCTGAGTATCTCTCCGCCGCCCAGATCGATGTGGCGCTAGTCTCCAACCGGGCGGCGGCCAGCGCGCCGGCCGGCGCGCTGAACCTTGACGAAGCCGAGGCCAATGAGATCTGCCTGCGCGTTTGCGCTACAGATGCGCGGCTGCTGCCGTTGTATTGGGCGCGGCCGGGGGCGCGCGACAGCTCGCCGACGACGATGCTGGGGGCGCTGCGCGCGGCGCCGTTTCGAGGAGCGGTTTTTTCGCCGGCGCTCAACGGTTTCGCGGCGGATGATCGAAGAGTGGACCCCTATCTCGCCGCCCTGGAGGAGACCGGCAAGCCGGCGCTCTTCCATGTCGGGACCGAGCCGCACGCCGCCCCCGAGCTTGTTCTGGCGATCGCCCGGCGGCACCCGCAACTCCCGATCGTGATCTATGGCGCCGGACAGTTTTCGCAGCGCAAGCGCATCATCGAGCTGATCCGCGAGACGACCGTGCGGCAGGATGCGCGCCTCTCCTTTGACACGGCCCAGGCCGATGCCGATGAGCTTGTGCATGCCGTCCGCGCGCTCGGCGCGGGCGCGGTCCTCTTCGGCACCGACGCGGTTTGCCATGGTGAGCGGCATGCTCCGCGCTGCGCCGCGCTGCTCAGCGAGCTGGCGGCGCGCCTGTCGCCGGACGAATTCGACACGATCACGCGGCGAAACGCGCAGCGGCTGTTTGAGATCGCGCCCCGCCCCGAGCATGAGCACCATGAGCCAGGCACAGACATTTGACTGCATCGTGCTGGGCCTGGGCGGGATGGGCAGCGCCGCCGCGGCCCAACTCGCCGCCCGCGGCGCGCGCGTGCTGGGGCTGGAGCAATATGGTCCGGCCCACGCGCGCGGCAGCTCGCACGGCGAAACCCGCATCATCCGCAAAGCCTATTTTGAGCATCCCGATTACGTGCCGCTGCTGGAACGGGCCTACCAACTCTGGGCTGAGCTGGAGCAGGCGGTTGCAACAGCGCTGATTGTGCGCACCGGACTATTGCTGGCAGGCGCGCCGAGCGGCGCGGTCGTGACCGGCGTGCGGCGCGCGAGGGACATTCACCGGCTGCGCATCGACGAGTTGGACGCTGACGAGCGCCGACGGCGCTTCCCGGATTTTTTCATCGCCGACGAAAACGCGGCGCTCTTCGAGGCCGACGCCGGCTATCTGGCGGTGGAGCGCTGCGTGCAGGCCGCGCTGACGCGGGCCGCGCGTGACGGGGCCGACCTGCGCTTCGATGAGGCCGCGCTGGAGTGGAGCGCCGCCGCGAGCGATGTGCGCGTGCGAACCGCGCGCGGTACTTACGCCGCCGCGCGGCTTGTGATTTGTGGCGGCGCCTGGGCGGGCGCGCTGCTGGCGCGAGAGGGGCTGCCGTTGCGCGTGCTGCGCAAGATGCAGCTTTGGTTCGGGTGTGACGAGGGCGTGCTCGATCCGGCGCGCGGCGCGCCGGCTTTCTGCTATGAGACGCCGGCGGGCTTCTACTACGGTTTTCCCGCGATCGAGCCGGGCGTGGTGAAGATCGCGCGCCATGATGGCGGCGCGGTGGTCGCCGATCCGGCGCAACTGGATGGCGTGTTGCATCCCGAAGACGTCGCGCCGGTACGGCGGTTTCTCGAGCGGCATCTGCCCGCCGTGCGCCCGACTCCGCTGCGACATTCAGCCTGCATGTACACGATGACGCCCGACCAGCACTTCATCATCGATCGCGTCCGCGACGCGCCGCAGGTGCTCTATGCGGCGGGGTTCAGTGGGCACGGGTTCAAGTTCTGCCCGGTGATCGGCGCGGCGCTGGCCGACCTCGCGATGATGGGGGCGACGGCGCTGCCGATCGATTTTCTACGTGCGGTGCGATTCTCGTAGCGGCGCGGTCGGCGCTTTGTCCGGCGGGCCGCGTGCGCCGGCGGTCACTGCTTGCCAACGGTCACTGCTTGCCAGGCGCGAGCGACTGTTCAACTTCACGTGCGCGGCTCTCAACGATATGGCGATACGTGGCCCGCGCTCCACCCACGTTTTACCAGAATCGGATCGCGCGATAGCATGGAGGATGCCATCGTCGTCGGCAACTTGTCAGGATGCCGACGCGCCGCGCCGTGGGCGTTGACGATACATGAAGAAAAACGTTCTCCTGATCCTGCTGACCGTCGCCGTTTCCGTCGCGCTCTACGTGGGTTATGTCGTGTTCAGCAGTGGGCCGAGCAGCGCCGTCGCCACGCGGACCGCGCCGGTCGATGACCTGCCCTCGCAAGCCGACGTCAATCGCGGCAACTCCATGCGCATCGGCGATGAGATCGAGATTCCCGCCGGCGGCCAGATCGCCTTCCGCGTTTTTGACGAGCGCACCGGCCGCCCGACCGACCTCTTCAAATGCGAAACGTGGGAGCCCGCCCCCGGCTCCAAGGACGAGGTCTACGTCACCAAGCCCGAGCTGATGATCCTCATGCCCAGCGGCATGATCGCGACCGTTTCGGCCGACAACGGGCGGCTGACCGTCGATCGCGTCGATCGCAATCGCATGCAGCCGCGGCATGGCTGGCTGGAGGGCAACTCGACGATCCGCATCGAGCGCGACCCGTTGCGGCCGCGCGATGACGGCGCCGCGCGCCAGTTCGTGGTGCGCACCAACCGGCTCGAATTCGACCTGGAACTGGGCGACATGCGCACGCCCGAGCGCGTTGAACTGGTCAGCGACGATCTCGAGCTAACCGGCGCTGGGCTGCATCTGATCTGGAATCAGGCTCAAAATCGCGTCGAGACGCTGACGCTCGCGCGCGGCGAGCGACTCGTGCTCTGCGGCGCGGGCGGCATGTTCGCCAACGACGCCACGGCGGAGTCATCGTCCGCCGGCGCTTCGACCGACTCTGCGGCGACTGTTTCCGCTTCGGCCGGTGCGCTCGGGACTAAGCCGGCCCAAACTACCAACGCGCCCGCGCCGAACACATCAGATGTGAAAACCGCTGCGCGCCCCCCGCGCTGGCGCGGCACGACCTACATTTGCCGGCTTTCCGGCGGGGTGCAGGCCGAGCAATACCGCGGCGATGAACCGATCGGCGGCCTCGCGGCGCTCGACATCGAGTTGCTGTTTGACATCGGTTCCGGCGCGGGGCAATACCTCGAACGCCGCGCAACCACGAGCGGGCCGGCCCGGCGAGACCGCGGCGATCGGCTTGTCGTCGTGTGGAGCGGGCCGCTGAGCCTGACGCCGATGGCCTCGCCGAAACGTCTCGCCAAGCCGCGCCGGCACTTCATCGCAAGCGGCGATGAGATCGTGCTGCGCCGCGAGCAGGGCGAAATCCGCTGCGGCCGGGTCGAGTATCACGACGAAACGCAACGTGTCTGGCTAGGCCCGACGATTGAGGGGCTGGTGCATGTGCGGCAGGGTCCGCGCTTCGCCGCCCAGGCCGAGAGCGTCTTCATCGATCAGCAGGCGGGTCGCATCAAGCTGGCCGGTGCGGTCGAGCTGGGTACGCCTCGCCGCGCGGGCGCGGGCGGCTCATCGATTCAGTGTCGCTATGGCGCGGAGTTGCAACTGACGCGCGCGGCGGACCCCAGTCCATCCGCTGTCGCTGCACCTGGCGACACCAGCCCGGTCGCGAGAACGACTCCGCCAGCGGCCCATGCCGCGGACGATTCGGGCGGCCCGCCCGCGCCGACGCTGCGCGCTGTCAGCGGCGGACCGCTCGCCGACGTGAACGCCTTCAGTCGGATTGAGACGGCGGTTTTTGTCGGCGACGTCGCGGTGCGGCTTGGCGAGCAGCAGCTCCTGGCCCAGCGGCTCGACGTCGGCTTCCGCCCGGAAGGCGGCGCTGACAATTTTGACGCTGCGCTCGAAACCGCCCGCGCCGGCGTCGGCGTGCGTCTCATTGGCGCCGATGAGCGGCTCGATTGCGATGATCTCAGCCTGCTCTTCGACCTGGATGAAGACTGTCGCGTTTATCCCACCGTGATGGAGGCGCGCGGCCGGGCCGTGATTTCGCAGGGTCGCACACGGGTTCGCGGCGATCTAATTGCGGCGATGCTTCTGCCGCCGAGATCAGGTGTTCCCAGCTCCGCCGGCGGCGCGGGCGTGACGGATGCCACCCGCTCATCAGATCGCAACGTGCCATCGTCGGAGCGCGGCACAGGTCCGGGCCTGCTCATTCGCGACGCCCAGATTCTCGGCCGCGCCGAGTTGATCGATCGCGACAATCGCCTCGCCGCGTATGGCGACCAGATTGCGGCGATTTTTTCCGGTGAAAACGAGCTTCAATGGGTCCACATTCTGGGCCGCACGGGTGCGCCGGCCCAGGCCTATTCCGACCCATACCTGGTGCGCGGCGACCGCATCGACCTGCAGCGCAGCGCACAACGTCTCGTCGTCAATGGCCGCAATCGCGTTTCGTTCGAAGCTCAGCGCGGCTTTCGGGGCCAGATGCGCGGTCGCGCCGCGCCCGTTGTCGTCACGAGTGAGCGGCTGCTGACCCTCGACGGGCGGGAGAATCGTGTGCGCTTCGAGGGTGACGTGGTCGCGCGCAGCGAGCACGATGGCCTCAAAGCCGATGTGCTGACGTTGCTCCTGGAAGATCGCCCGGCCAGCAACGTCGGCAGCGCGGCGCGCCCCGCCGCGACCAGCCCCGCCGCCGCTTACCGCAAGCTTGCGGGTCGGCTCGGTCTGCTGACCGGCGCGCTGGGCCGCGCTTTCTCACAGTATTGTGCAACGGGCCGGGCCCCGGGCGCGCTCGATCCAGCCGCGCTCCGTGCGACGCCCACACGCCGCGGCTTCGGCGGCGCGCTCGCCGGCGCGGGGGTAGGCGGCGCGACGGGCAGTAGCGCCTCCGCTGCGCCGACTGCCGGCCTGACCCGCAAGGAGCCGGTGCGCATGATCGCGGAGCGCGCTCTTACCGTCAGCGATACACCCAACCCGGCCGGCGGTCCGCCGCTGGTCGAGTCGAGCATCGAGGCGCCGCGCTTCGAGGCTGACCTGGTCGGCCGCCGCATCACAACGCTGGGTGAGACGACGCTGCTGATGGCGAGTCGCAATCTGTCCAGCGGCGATGCGCCGGCCGATGCGCCGCGCGCCGCGCAGGGCATGCCGTCGGGTCTGGTCTCGCGCGGGCCGAGCCAGACGGCGATGCGCTGTGCGCGATCGATGACCTATGTACTCGGGCCGGAGGGGCCGCAACGGCGCGATTCGGTGCTCTTTGAGGGCGACGTGCGCATGGTGCACAAAGCCGGGCGTGAGATGATTAATCTCGAGTCTTTTCTGCCGCAGATCGCGACCGATCCCGCGCTCAAGGCGCGTCTGCCCGCTCGCACGGCGGCGCTCAGCAGCGAGCGGCTCGAATGTGAGTTCGTCTCTGATGGCGCCGCGGGCGCGGCGACCGCCGGGTTGCGGCTCGCGTGGATTCAGGCTTCGGGCAAGGTATACCTGCGCGATAAGGAAGACCCGGTGATTCGCGAAATCACCGCGGATCGGGTCACGTTTGATCGCGATCGCAGCCTGGTGTTGGTGAAGGGCGGACCGACTGCGGACGCGGTGGTTTCCACCGAAAACCCGCAGACGGCCCAGACCGACCGTCATGCGGCCCAGGACATCGTGGTGGATTTGACCACCAACACGATTCGCACCGGCGCCGTCGCCGGCGAAATCCGCCGCAATTGATCGGCTTCGGCGCGCGCCCGGCGGCTGTCATCGATGCCATCGCACGGGTAAGCTGCGCGGCCGATGATTCGCCGTTCCTGGATCGTCGTGATCGTCGGCGTGGGGTTGGGGTTGATCTTTTCGTGGGTCTTGCTGACCGGATTGAATTGGACCGAGGTGGCGCGGGTTTGGCAGTCGGCCCGGCTCTGGCCGTGGGCGCTGCTGGGCCTCGGCTGTTATCTGGCCGGTCAGCTCGTGCGCGGGGCGCGCTGCCGCCGGTTGGTCAGTCACGATGCTACCCTCACGCTCGCACAAGCCGCCAACATCGTGGCGGTCGGGTATTGCGTGAATAACATCCTGCCCGCGCGGCTGGGCGAATTTGCGCGGGCGGGCCTGCTGACGGATCGAACCGGGCTGCCGCTGGCGCATGCCCTGACCGTCACGTTTCTGGAGCGCTTGCTCGATGGGCTGTCGCTGCTGGCGCTTTTTGCGCTGGCGCTTGGGCTACAGCCAGTCGCTGCTCCGATCGCTGAGCCGCATGGCCTGGTGATGGTCATGTTTGTGGGGGCGCTTCTGGCGGTGATCGGCGTCACACTCTGGCCGTTGCGGCTGGTAGCGCTGGTCAGTCGCGTAATGGGGCGGCTCGCGCCGGCGCGACAGGCCGCCGCCATCGCGCTGGCCCAAGCGATCGCCGGCGGCGTCAGCTATCTGCGTCGCCCGGCAGATGCGGCGAGCATCGCCGGCTTGAGCCTGCTGGTCTGGTTGCTCGAAGCGGGCATGTTCTGGAGCCTGTTGCCGGCGGTCGGGCTGCCGGCCGATCCACGCGTCGCGCTGCTGGCGCTGACGGTCAGCAATCTGGCGATCCTGTTGCCGAACACGCCGGGGTTCATTGGCACGTTCCATTTTTTCTGCGCGCAGTCGCTGCAGGCGACGGGCGCCGGCGCCGCCGCGGCATTCGGTTATGCGGTGCTTTGCCACCTGACGTTCTATCTGCCCATGACGCTTTGGGGCGGAGTGGTGCTGCTGGGCGTCGGGCTGCGCATCGGGCGCATCCTGGGCATCCGCGCTGCGGCGCAACAAGTCGCGGGCGTCTCGGCGTTGATCCACGAACGTACCCAGCCCGAGCGCATCATCACCGCCGACGCCCGACTGCTGGCCATCGTCACTGCGCTGTTGCCGACGGAGTATCCACGGCTCGACCCGGCCGTCGCGACGACCGTACACCGCGCCATAGCCGACTTCGTCGCGGCCCAACTACGGGCGCTGCCGCTACGGCTGCGAATTCTGCAAACGGTCGGCCTGTTGGCATTTGCCGGGCTGACCATGATCGTGCATGGGCGCAGCTTGACGCGGCTGGCGCCGGCGCAGCGCCAGGCGTGGGTGGCGCGGTTCGCCTACGGCCGGCTCGCGCTGGGGAGGCAACTCTTCCGCGGCATTCGCAGCACCGCCCTGCTGGCCTATTTCGAGGCGCCGGCCGTGCGCTCAGCGATGGATCAGCCGGACACACCGGCGGACACGGCGATCCCGCTGGCGGTGCACGCCCCATGAGCGCAGTCCATCGATCCCAGGTGTTGATCATCGGCTCTGGCGCGGGCGGGGCCGTGACCGCCTATGAACTGGCACACGCCGGGTATGACGTGACAGTCGTCGAGGAGGGGCTCGACCACACGCTGGCCGATTATGGCGCGGCGCCGACGGTCGCGCTGGCCCGGCTCTATCGTCGGCGCGGCATGACGCCCATCCTCGGGCGCACGCCGATCGGGTATGTCGAGGGCTGCTGTGTCGGCGGCAGCACCGAGATCAACAGCGGCTTCTGGCATCGGGCCACGCGCGAGACGCTGCTGCGCTGGCAGGCGTCGCACGGCCTGGCCGACGCCGACCCCGCCGCACTCGCCGAGCACTACGAGTGGGCCGAGACCAAGCTCGGTGTCGGCCTGTCGGAGCGCCCCTGGCCGCGCGGCAGCGCGCTCTTTGCCCGCGGCGCCGAAGCGCTCGGCTGGAACTGCGCCGAAGTCCCGCGCGCCGCACCTGGCTGTCGGCACACCAACACCTGCGCGCAGGGTTGCCCGACCGGCGCAAAACGCGGCGTCTCACGCGCGCTCTGGCCGGAT
>CAYQLG010000034.1:0-35672 GCA_964418235.1 uncultured Planctomycetales bacterium | reverse complement strand
GGTCAGCGCCGCCGCGGCGCCCGCCGGCCCGCCTCCTGCCACGAGAAGATCGAACGCTACTTCAAACGCTCCCACAAATACCCCTCGGCCCGCTTGAACCGTTCAAAGGCCTCCTTGAGGGCGGCCTCCACAGCCTGCACCTCGGCCGCCGCGGCCGGCGACGAGTCATTCTTACGCGACTCGAGCACGGCCTGCAGGCGCGCCGCCGCGTCATCAAGATACGTCGCGGCTTCGGCGAACATGCGCGCCGTCTCAAAAATGCCGATCTTTTCTCGCTCCTGCGTGTCGGGCGGGAAGAGCAGCCGCCACGGCGCCAGGCGGATTTCCTGACTGGCCAGCCGTAATTGTTCGCTCATTTCGCGGACGTTTTGCAACGTGCGATCGATCGCCGGCCGATTCGTGACGAGCAGGCGCTTGCCCTCTCCGGCGGCATCCTGCATGTCCGCCAGACCGGCATTCACCCGGTCCATCGCGGCGTGCACCTTGCCGAACAACGCCGCCGGGTTGCCGCGGTCGAATTCGCCGCGCAGTCGAGCGATCATCTCAGCGTTGATGGTGGTGACGGCCTCTTCAACGCCGCTGGTAATGGTGCGAATGGCAGGGCGATTTTCTCGCAGCAATTCGGTCGCCTGTGCCAAGCCTTCCTGAATGCGATCGAGCGCGACGTGAACCTTGCTGATCACGCTGGCAGCGTCTTCGCGCGCGGTCTGATCGCGCAGGGCGCGCGTGGCGCCGTTGATGTCGTCGAGCGTTTGATGCACTTTGAAGAGCAGCGTAGCCTGTTCACGAGGGGATAGCTGCACGCGCAGCTCGCCGGTCATCGCATTGAAGTCATCGAGGCTCCGCACAATTTTCGCGACGATCGAACCCTCCACCTCGGGGTTCAGCATATCGTCGAGCCGATCGATCATCCCGCCGTCGGCCAGGAGCCTTTGCGAAAGCTGGCTGATCGCCGCGGAGAGACTGATCGGCGGCTGGCCGCGGAGCGGCAGTTGCAATGGATGTCCGGGCGACCCGACGCTCTGAATCACGACCGATCCGCCGCCGCCGACCGCGGGCTGATCCGTCGTGATGCGAGAGTCGTTATAGAGCACCAGATTGGGATCGACCTCGCACGTGACGACAAAGACGGTTTCGGTCTTGGCCGGTCCGCCGGGGGGCGCGTCAACGACCTTAAGCCGGACGTCCCGCACCTGGCCCACCTGCTGCGAACCGCCGAGGATGACCTGGCTGCCGGGCTTGAGCGGGGCCAGGCCGGTCTCATGGTTGAAATGAATCACGATCATCTTTCCCGAGCCGCGCAAGAGCGGGTAGAGAAAGAGGATGGTTGAGACCAACAGGGCAGCGAAGAGCAGTACGACCAGCCCCAGCAGAAAATCCTGATTCCGACGCTTCATGGCACCGGCGGGATCATAACGCGGATGATTCGCGAACGCGATCCGGCCGAGCGCTGCGCTGGAGGGTAAAGCGATTCTCGCAGCATGCGCCAGAAGGGAAAGGGTGGGCCTGACAGCTTGCCAGTCCGAAACAGGCTGAAAGCTTGTTGACACCACAGTTCCTGCGCCACGAGAACCAGAAAGCGTTTTCCCAGGCAGCGTCGAAGGCCTGCTCGGCTCTCCGCTCTGTCGCGCGGGCAGTGGCTGCGCCCGACCCGCGCGTCGCGCGGTCCGCCGCGCCGGGTCCGCCGATGGTAGAACCGTGGCCAAGCGTTTTCGTTTTTCGCTCGAGACGCTTTTACGCGTACGCCGGCTGCGCGAGCGCGAGGCGCAGCGTGCCGTCGCCGCCAAGCAGGCCGAGATCGTCCAGCTCGACCGGTTCGACGATGAGACCTTCGCGGCCATTCACGCCCAGCACGCGGCACTGCTCCGAGATCAATCGGGCGCACGGCTCGATCCGGCGGTGCTCGCTCGCGGGCGCGGCTGGCTGGTGCATCTGCGGCTGCAACTGGCGCGCCGCGCGCAAGAGCGGCAGCAACGCCAGGCTGAGCTGATCGGTCTGCAGCAGATTCTGCGCGATGCGCGCACGAAAACACGCGCATTGGAGGAGCTGCGCGAGCGCCGCCGGTTGCAACATCGCAAGGCCCTGAACAAAGCCGAGCAGGCCCAGCACGACGAGCGCGCCTTGGTGATGTTCAGCGACTCCGGCACCGGCTGGGGCGAATGCGATGACGCCGCTTCGACGGCACATGTCGGACTCGCCGCCGACGAATGCCCGGACGGCATGCTGCACGGCGCCGGCGAGACCGACAATCTCGGCGACGGTTGAGGGGCGGCCTTGGCCGATATCACAGAGAGCGATCGCAGCGCGTGATGCCGGCGCATCAGCGCTCGTCGCTGCTTGAAGGGTGCGCGTGTCCAAGCTGTTCGATGCGGTCGCGGTGCTGTCCTTGTCGCTGCTGCTCTCCAGCGGCGGCATGGCGGGCTATTTGTACTTCAACGGGCGGCTTACCAGTGAACGGATCGAGCAAATCGCGGCGATCCTCCGCGGCGAAACGCTGGGGGCTCCCGTCCCTGCCTCTCAGCCCGCGGCCTCGCAACCCACTTCGCAGCCCGCCGCCGAAGAATCCCACGCCCCCACCGCCGACGAGCTGCACGCCGCCCGTCGGCATGAGTATCTCGAAAGCCTGCGGCTGGAGCGTGCCCGGCGCGATCTGGAGGCTCAGCAGCGCCTCGTCCAGCATGCGCTGCAAAAGCTGATTTCGGAGCAGGAAGCGTTCAGCCAATCCAAAGAAGAATATGAGTCCCAGCGGGACGCCGCGCAAAAAACCGCCCAGGATGAGGGCTTTGCCAAGGAGCTGGAGTACGTCACCGGCCTCTCTCCGAAGCTCGCCAAAGAGCACATTCTGCGCTCGTGGCAGAAGGAGCCTGCCGACACGGTGCGGCTCTTCCTGCGAATCGATGCCGGCCGCGGGAAGCGCATCCTCGAACAATTCAAATCGCCCGACGAGCTGAAGGTGATGCACGAGCTGCTCGAGCGTGTCCGCACCGCGGGAAGCCGGTAGCCAGAGTGATAACGCCACGCCTCACGCAGCACTTCACAGTGATTACTGGGGGCAGTAAACAGATGACATTCTTGATGGAACGCTGGCACTTTTCGCGAGCAGCGTGCCACGCCCTGTCACCAGTTTACTGACCGATAATAATTAAGTGACTGTGCCTATGCGATCGATCGGCCGCGAATCATGGTCATTCCCGCGAGAATCAGAAGCAGCGCGTTCGGCTCGGGAATCGAGGCGATTGAAAAAGCACCAAAGCGGTAGTCGGTGAGTCCGCTTATCTCCACCAGCCGGATTTCAACAATCGGGTCAGAGGAATGTTCTGTCCAAAACCCAAATCCACGGCCACTATCGAAAAATCGACCGACGCCGGCGGTTTGGGTTAGGGTCAACCCCGACGCTGTGATAGCCGTAACCTGCGCAGTAGTGGAACCTGACATGCGGTCGCTGCACCACAGTGTGAACGCACCCGTGCCGGACGGCAACAGGAGCGACAGCGGGTGCTCTGGAGGCATATCGCCATCATATGAGCGTCGTGCGATCGTGCCGCCCCAGTAGATCCCGGCATCGGTCAGCCGTACCCAGAATGGATTATCCTGCCGGAAAATAATATCGCCAGTCGGGCCCGGAGCATACGTGACAAATGGCATTACTGGGCGCGGGTCGGCTGGAAATCGAATCATCGTGTAAGCGCTAAGTTGCGCTGGATAGGGATTCTCCGGATAAAGCAAGGTGGAGCGCAGCTCGGCCGACGCCGTCGTCGTCAACAGCACGGAACAGATCAAGATCAGCACACGCATGTTTGCCCTCCGGCGGCGCAGGCAATTCGCTCATTGCCAAAGGTCCGAGGCCATGAACCGGCCAGCCATCGATCCTGGCGAAACATCCCCGTAGCCGAGGCCAGCGACAAATCGGGGTCATGAGTAAGCCACTGCGCTGACCCCGGTAACATGCAGAATTTTCACAGCATTTGTCAACACATTCCCCGTGGTCGTGCGATTCGTAGGCGAACGGCTTAGTCGGCACGGGCCTGTCACTTTTCCCAACTATTACTCGCAGCTTGCTGCAAACTGCCTCGAGAGAATAGTTGCGCTTTGCATCGATTCCGCCGGTCGAGCTTGCACCATAGCCTCACCCGGCAACTCGCGCGTAATGTACGAATTGGTGACACGGCGACATAATCCACAAAGCGCACCCGCGGCGAGCGCCAGACAGCGCTCGCCGCGGGATGCCGTTTAGAGCAGGTGAGAGTCCATCAGGTTGGCAGTTGCTGCCGAGAAGCGGAGCCTTCGTGAGCTTTAGCGGCGACGCAGGCCGGCCAGGCCCGCCAGCGCCAGCAGCGTCAGCGACGCCGGCTCCGGAATCACGATCGAGATGCTCGACAGCGGCGTATTGAAGCCGATTGCGCCGATTTCGGTCGCCGCGCCGGTCGCCAGGTTCAGTTGATAGAGACGCGACTGCAGCGAGCCGGGCGACAGCGTCAGCGACGCGAACGCCGAGCCGCTTGTGCTGGAGATATCGAAGCCGGTCAGCTCGGTCGTGTCGACGCCCAGCAGACCGACGGTGTTGAGCACACCCTCGTTCGGCGGCGTCTGCGTGACGAGCGCGTTCAAATCGGCGTCGATGTTGTAGAGCGTGGTCGTGGTCGCGCCGGCGCGATTATTCGTGTAGGCCGAGGCCACGACGCGCGGATTGCGCCCGAAGTTCGGATCGCTGGCGCTATAGCCGAGCGTCTGATCGATCGCCGCGAGGTTGCCGTCGTTCGGGTTCAAGCGACGGTTCATATCCTGATCGCTGACGATGCGGATGCGATCGACGGTCGGGTTGAAATCGAAGCCATAGTCATTGCCGTTGTTCGGCGTGCTGAAGCCGCTGCCGACGGTCGTGGCGGCGGCCGTGTCGGTGTTCAGCGTATACAGGCGGGACGAGCTGCCGACCGCGTAGAGCAGACCGTTGGCCGGACGGAAGTCGATGCCTTCCAGGCGCTCACCCGGCAGCAGGCCGCTGACGACGCCCAGGTTTGTGACCACACCCGGCGTGGCGCTGTCAAAGCGAATCAGGTGGTTGCGATTGGAAAGACCGTAGATCAGCTCCGCGCTGGCGACCGACGTGCCCAGCAGCGCGAAACCTCCGACCAGTCCCAGCATGTGTGAACGATTCATGGTTGTACCTCAATCCCATCAATGAGACCCGGGCGCGGCATCCGCCAGAACGCAGGCGGAGTCGCGGCGCGCAGCAGCAGCGCGATGCGCTCACGTGACGCATCTCCCTTGCAACAGCAAGTATCAGTTGCTTGGCTGGCCGATGGACCGACGGATACACGCTCGATGCGTCCGCGCAACACGCGGCGGCGGCGTGACCGGGTCAACAGCCGGAGCCAGTCGACCATTGCCGGAGCAGGCTTGTGTGATTCATGCTCCCAAGGTCTTTTGTTTGGCTCTTCGATGATGACTACGAAGCAATTCTTCAGACGGATTCATGTTTTTCGACTCCATGCGCCGCCGCGAAGCCGACGGGGGAATCAGCTCGACCCGCCGCGCACCAATCCCGCGTATATTCACTGATCAGCAGGGCTGCGACCGTCGCCGTCTGCGACAGGCGGTAAGGCGGCGCGCGCTCCATTTCTTTGGGCAGAATGGCCGGATCGAAGTGGAGATTGAAATCTTGAGCCACTCGGAACATTTGGCCGCACTAGCACGCCGCCAGAGATCGTCGGCGTATCTCTCAACCCCATCTGGAGCGGCGGAAAAAAGGCTCCTCGCTGTTTCGTGTGGGTCGAAGCTGGGGGACCAGTCCCCCAGGCCCTCTGGATTTTTCGCTTTCGGTCCACGGGCAGTCAGGGGATCATGTGTGACGAGGGGGGGCGGCCGGCCCTCGTCGTGGAGTCGGCGCGCCTGCCGTAGGGATTCAGAGTCGGCGCTCGGGTACGGGGCGCCGCAGTTCGATGATCGACCTGATTGCCGGAAGGCTCGAATTCAAGCCCAAAGTGCTGGCGCAGGCTACCCACACGAAATAGCAAGGAGGTAAATTCTGGAGGCTCCGTAACCGCCGGATTCGGGTGGAGCTACTGCTCTGTCAGGCCTCCATCGCCGGAGGCCCAGAGCAGATTCTTTTCGTCTCAAGCCGCATCCGCGACTCGGCTGGTAAAGGGGCGCTCGGGCCTAACGGTGCGTTAATAATTTCCCCCCTTGACGGCTGACATCCAATCGCTATCCTTACGGGTCTCGGCATTTGTCGCCGGGAAGTATGCACGCGCTGTGTCGTGTTTGCCCCGTGCGGGTATTGGCGGCCCCGGCCGCCCTGGCCCGCGCAGCAGGACGGATGGTTAGCGATGGAAGGCGGACGCATTCGCATTCGAATGGAAGCGTACGATCACCGGGCGCTTGATGCTTCCGCGCTGGAAATCGTGGATCAGGCCAAGCGCACCAGTGCTAAAGTGCGCGGTCCGGTGCCGCTGCCGACGCGGATTGAGCGTTATACGGTGCTGCGCTCGCCGCACATCGACAAGAAGTCGCGCGAGCAGTTTGAGATGCGCACGCACAAGCGTGTGATCGATATCTTTGAGCCGACGGCGCGCACGGTTGAGGCGCTTAATCGCCTCGTGGTGCCGGCGGGCGTGTTTGTGAAGATCAAGGCGTAACGCCCCGCGCATTGGCGCGGCTCGCGCTGCATCACGCGGCGCGGGCGACATAGAAAATTGTGGCTCGTGGATAGCTGGTCCTGGGTCCGATCGGTGCTGGACGCAGGGCTTTTTCGTCTCTAGGCAAGAATCCTGGGGACACAATTGGTTGTGCGAAGGTCAGACGATCGACGCTACCGGATGTAATCGGTGGCGGCGTTGATCAGCTAGCTCTGAGGCCGTGCGTGCCCGCAGAGCTGTGTTTTGAAGCAGAATCGAGAAGCAACGATGACGCCGGCAATTTTAGGTAAAAAGATCGGCATGACGCAGGTGTTCGCCGAGAATGGCGAGCGCGTGCCCGTGACCATCGTGCAAGCGGGGCCTTGTACGGTCCTTCAGATTAAGCAGGTTGAAGGCAAGGATGGCTATCACGCCGTCCAACTTGGTTTCGACGATGTCAAGCCGCATCGTTCGACACTGGCCCAAATCGGCCACGCGCGTCCGGCCAAGTCGGCCCCGAAGCGCTTCATTCGCGAGATTCGACTTCAATCGCCCACGGACAAGAACGTGGGCGATCTTGTTACCACGGAGATTCTCAGCGGCGTGGACATGGTCGACGTGACCGGGGTGACCAAAGGCAAGGGCACGCAGGGCGTGATGGTGCGGCATGGCTTCGGCGGACAGCCGGCCTCGCACGGCACCGAGCGCAAGCATCGTTCGCCCGGTTCGATCGGCGCACACTGCCAAAACCGCGGCCACTCGGGCGCGGTGAAGAAGGGCAAGCGCATGGCCGGCCACATGGGCAGCATGCAGCAAACGGTGCAGAGCCAGAAGCTGGTCGCCGTAGACGCCGAGAACAACGTGATTTTGATCCGTGGCGCGATCCCCGGCCCGAACGGCGGGTATGTCGTCGTGCGCAAGGCGGTTCGATCCAAGAAGTAGGTAGTGTCGCAGATCGGCGGCCTGCGCTCGCCGGTGTGAATAGCAGATAGGGACAGCCATGTTGAGCGTGCCAATAGTCAACGAGAGCGGCCAGCGCGTCGGCGAAGAGACGATCGACGCCGCGCTGCTCGGCGGCGAGGTCAATGCTTCGCTGTTGAAGCAGGCCGTGGTGATGTACCACGCGAATCAGCGTCAGGGCACTTTTGCGAACAAGACCCGCGCCGACGTCGAAGGTTCGACGCGCAAGCTGTACAAGCAAAAGGGCACCGGTCGCGCCCGTCGCGGCAATGTCCGCACGCCGGTCATGAAGGGCGGCGGTCGGGCCTTCGCCAAGAAGCCGCGCGATTTCCGGCAGGACATGCCGAAGAAGATGCGGCGTTTCGCACGTGACAACGCGGTGCTTTCCAAGATTCAGAGTCAGGATGCGGTGATTCTTGACGGGCTGTCGCTGGCGGCGCCGAAAACGGCGCGCGTGGCGAAGGCGCTCGCGGCGATCCAGGCCGATCGGGGCTGCGTGCTGGCGACCAAGGGGCTTGATGTCAACGTACACAAGAGCGGGCGGAACATCCCCAAGACGCAGGTGCTCGACGTAGCCGAGTTGAACGCCTGGCACGTGTTGACACATCGCAAGCTGGTCTTCACGCGCGACGCCTTCAGCGCGTTCAAGGAGGCGGTCGCGGCACTGGGACGGTCGGCCAAGACCGCGGCGGGCGAGGAATAGGCCATGGATATCTATCACAACATCATTCGTCCGCTGGTGACGGAAAAAAGCTCGCACCAGGCCGGCGGCTCGACCACGGAACATGGCGGAACCTATGCATTTGAGGTTCCGGCGCATGCCCGCAAAGTCGAGATCAAGGACGCCGTCGAGAAGATCTACAGTGTGCGCGTCGTGGATGTCCGCACGCTCAACCGCCCGCCAAAACCGCGGCGGTTCCGATTTCGCATGACCGAGGCAACGCGTACAAAGAAGGCCTTTGTGACATTGGCGAAGGACAGCCACATTGACCTGTTCTAAGACCAGGAATGGCTGATAGGGCCGGGTCGAATCGGCCAGAGGTGCTGCTGTGGGCGTGAGGATTTACAACAAGACGTCGGCCGGACGCCGGTTCTCGAGCGTGAATGATTACGCCGAGATTACACATCGGCATCAGAACCGCCCGGAAAAGAGTCTGCTTGAGCCGATCAAGAAGACCGGCGGGCGCAACCACAGCGGCAAGATCACGTCGTGGTGGCGCGGCGGCGGCAACAAGCGGATGTATCGCATCATCGATTTCAAGCGCTCGCAGTTCGACAATCAGGTCGGCAACGTGCTTGAGATTCAGTACGACCCGAATCGCTCGTGCCACATCGCCCTGATCGAATATCCGAACAAGAAGAAGCAGTACATCCTCGCCCCGCTCGGCCTGAAGGCCGGCGACATCGTCGAAAGCGGCGAGCGCGTCGAGCCGAAGGTCGGCAACTGCATGCCGCTTTCGAGCATTCCGGTCGGCATGGAAATCCACAACATCGAAATGACCCCGCGCCAAGGCGGCAAGCTGGTGCGCACAGCCGGCGGCGTGGCGCGGCTGGTCGCGCGTGAGGGCCACTGGGCGACGATTCAGTTGCCCTCCGGCGAAACGCGCCAGGTGCGGGTGGAGTGCCGCGCAACGCTCGGGCAGCTCGGCAACATCGACCATCAGAACGTGCGTCTGGGCAAGGCCGGCCGGTCGCGCTATCTGGGCCGTCGGCCGCACGTTCGCGGCAAGGCGATGAATCCGCATGCCCACCCGATGGGCGGTGGTGAAGGTCGCAGCAACGGCGGACGGCATCCGTGCTCGGCCTGGGGACGGCTCGCCAAGGGCGGCAAGACGCGCAGCCCGCGCAAGCTCTCGAATCGGCGGATTCTGCGGCGGCGCGTCAGCAAGTCGTATGGTGAGGCGAAGCTCAAGCGCAAGTGGTAGTTTCTTCTCGCGGCGCGGTGGCGCGGCGGGTGATGAACCGGTGAAGGTGGCGTGATATGTCGCGAAGCATGAAGAAAGGCCCGTACGTCGATCTGGTCATCCTGGAGAAGGTGATGAAGCTCCGGGAGATCGGTCGCAACACGCCGATCCGCGTGTGGAACCGGGCGTGCACAATTGTGCCGGAGTTCGTGGGCATGAACTTCGAGGTGCACAATGGCAAGACGTTTCACAAGGTGTATGTGACCGAGGACATGGTCGGTCACAAGCTGGGCGAATTTTCGCCGACGCGTACGTTCAAGGCGCACACCGCCGGCAAGGCGAAGGCGGAAGGCTAGTCGCGGCGGCGCGGTAGAGCGAGACAAGGAAAGCCGGCGAAGTGAAGTCGCCGGGGTTTGGAAGGTAGTGCAGCATGGCGTGGACAGCGACTCATCGGTTTGCCCGCATCTCCGAGCGCAAAGCGCGGCTGCTCGTGGACATGATCCGCGGGCGGCGCTGCAATGACGCGCTGGAGGCGCTCCGCTTTACGCACAAGCGAGCGGCGCGTTTTGTGGAGCGCGTGCTGAATTCGGCGATTGCCAACGCGAGCGAGCAGGAGGCCAACGCCAACCGCCTCTTTGTGTCGACCGCGCTGGTCAATTCCGGGCCGATCATCAAACGGTTCAAGGCCAAGGATCGCGGCCGGGCGCATCCCATTCAGAAGCGCACCAGCCACATTGTGATCGAGGTTGCCGAGCGCTAGGCCGATGGCCGACGGGCTGGTTGCCCGCGGCGGAGGAATGCAGACGTGGGTCAGAAGGTTAATCCAATCGGCTTCCGGACGGGCATTACGCTGGGCTGGAAATCGCGCTGGTACGCGCCGAAAGCGGCGTTCGGCGAGTTTCTGGTCGAAGACGAGAAAATCCGCCGCTATGTCGACAAAAACCTGAACGATCAGCCGCCCTACGCGGGCATCGCGCGGGTCGAGATCGAGCGGACGCGCGACGAGGTGAAGGTATTTCTGCATACGGCCCGCCCGGGCGTGGTGATCGGCGCGAAGGGCGCCGAAGTCGACAAGCTCAAGGAAAAAATCGAAGATCTGATCGATCGTCGCGTCGCGGTGAACATCGTCGAGATCAAGAATCCTGATCTCGACTCGCGCCTGCTCGGGATGGGCGTGGCGGAGCAGCTCAAGAAGCGCTCCAGCTTCCGGCGCGTCATGAAGATGAAGTGCGAGTCGGCGATGCAGGCGGGCGCGCGCGGCGTCAAGATCATCTGTTCGGGCCGGCTGGGCGGGGCTGAGATGGCCCGCGTCGAGACGCAGATGCTCGGCTCGATTCCGCTGCACACGTTGCAGGCGGATGTGGATTACGCCCATACCACGGCCGTGACGCCGTATGGCTCGATCGGCATCAAGGTATGGGTCTATCGCGGCATGTTCGGCGAGCAGCCGATGCCGGTGCAGGATCAGCGTTTCCGTCGACGGGCGCGTCGTTAGGCGCGTGGCGAAGGCTGAGTCGCGGATGATTTGGTTGGCAGTGCGAAGTTTTGGAGTCGTGCGATGTCGCAGATGATGCCCAAGCGCGTGAAGTACCGCAAGGCTCAGAAGGGCCGCATTCGCGGAAACGCCACGCGCGGGAACACGGTTTCCTATGGAGAGTTTGGCTTGCAGACAATGGAGTCGGCCCGCATCACGGCCCGGCAGATTGAGGCCGGCCGCGTCGCGGTGTCGCACTTCCTACAGCGTGAGGGTCGGCTCTACATGCGGATTTTTCCGCATAAGCCGGTCTCGGCCAAGCCGCTCGAAGTGCGCATGGGAACCGGCAAGGGCGACATCAGCTATTGGGCCGCGATCGTCAAGCCCGGCACGATTCTCTACGAGCTGGGCGGCGTGAGTGAAGAGCTGGCCAAGGAGGCGCTGCTGCGCGTGGCGCACAAGATGCCGGTGAAGACGCGATTCGTTCGCCGGCGGCATGGTCTGTGATCGTGCGGATAGATTGCTAAGCTCGGCGACGGTAGATCGCCGGAGGGTTGTATGAAGATCGATGCGATTCGAGCGATGAAGACCGACGAGCTGCACAACGAGCTGGAGCGGCACCGCAAGGAGTATTTTGACCTGCGGTCGCAGATGGTGACGGAGAAGCTCGAAGATCCGACCAAGCTGGGCAAGGCCCGCAAGCACGTGGCCCGCATCCTGACGGTGCTGCGTGAGCGTAATGAAAAGAACATTGAGCAGCGCCAGGCGCACCTGACCGCGGTCGCGCTTCGCAGCAGATAAGAGCATGAGACAGTCATGGGCGGCTGAGGCATGGGCGGATGACGCCGCCGCCGCCGACGATCGGCAGAGGACAGCGAGATGGCGATGACGAGCAACACAGCAACCGACGGGGCCAAGCCGGCTCGCACACGCCGCGCGACCCGCATCGGCGTGGTGACTTCGGCGAAGCGTGAGAAGACGATCCGCGTGACGTTTTCGTTCATGGTGAAGCACCCGAAGTATGGCAAGTATGTGCGGCAGCGCACGGTGCTGCACGCGCACGACGAAAAGAAAGAGGCCCGCCTGGGCGACGAGGTCGAGGTCGCGGAGTGCCGTCCACTCAGCAAGACCAAGAACTGGCGACTGGTGCGGATTATCAAGCGGGCGCCGGCGGAGTTCGCCGCCGTTTCAGCCGCGGGTCCGAAGGAACTGATTAAACCGTCATGATTACGCAATACACACGGCTCGACGTGGCCGACAACACGGGCGCCCGCAAACTGATGTGCATCCAGGTGCTCAAGGGCGGCGCCGCCTCGTGGGGCAAGCGCCGGCTGCGCCGCGGCAACGTGGGCGACATCTTCATGGCCTCGGTCAAGGATGCGCTGCCCACGTCGGAACTGAAGAAGGGCGACAAGGTGCGCTGTGTCGTGGTGCGGACGAAGTATCCCACCCGCCGGCCCGATGGCACATACGTTCGCTTTGACAGCAATGCGGCGGTGATCATCGACGCCGAAAACAACCCGAAGGGCACGCGCGTGTTTGGCGCCGTGGCCCGCGAGCTGCGCGAGAAGAACTTTGGCAAGATCATCTCGCTGGCTGAGGAGGTTTGGTAAGTCATGGCCGTGCGCATACGTAAGGACGATCAGGTCATCATCATCGCCGGCGACCACAAGGGCGCTCGCGGCAAGGTGCTGCGCGTGCTCGACGCCGACCACCGCGTCATTGTCGAGGGCGTGAACATGGTGTGGCGGCACGTCCGCCGCAGCCGCAAATATCCGCAGGGCGGGCGCATCCAAAAGGAAGCGCCGATCCACCTGTCGAATGTGCAGCCGCTCGATCCGAAGACGGGGCGTGGCTGTCGCATTCGGATCAAGATCGAGCGTGACGCCGCCGGCAAGATCGCTTTGAAGCAGCGCGTTTCGGCCGGTCGGAACGGCGGGAGCGTGCTGAGTGAGATCACCCGCGCGAAGAAGACGCCGGCCGGCGCTGGAAAGGCGGGCAACTAGTCATGGCACGGTTGATTGAGAAGTATCGTCAAGAGGTCGTTCCGGCGCTGAAGCAGGAGCTGCAGCGCGAGAATCTGCTCTCGCTTCCGCGGCTGCAAAAGGTCGTGGTGTCGATGGGCCTGGGCAAGGCCGTGGCCGAGTCGGGCAACAAGGTGCGGGAGAACAAGCGTTATACCGAGGCCGAGCACAATCTGGCGGTGGTCTCGGGTCAGAAGCCGCTGACGACGAAGGCCCGCAAGAGCGTCTCGAATTTCAAACTGCGCAGCGGCATGGACGTGGGCGTGATGGTCACGCTGCGCGGCAAGCGCATGTATGAATTCCTCGATCGCCTGATCGCGCTGGCGATTCCGCGTGTGCGCGACTTCCGCGGGCTGAACCCGTCGAGCTTCGACGGCCGCGGCAACTACAACATGGGTTTGCAGGAGTACGGCGTCTTCCCGGAAATCAACCCGGACAAGATCACGTATCAGCAGGGCATGAACATCACGATCTGCACGACGGCGGAAAACGACACCGAAGCCCGCCGGCTGTTGACGCTGATGGGCATGCCTTTCCGGACGTAATGAAAAGACCAGGCAGGTAGCGGCGGCCGGCCTGTGCGGCCCGGCGGCGAAGGTGAAACGAAATGGCTCGCTTAGCACTGAAGATCAAGGCCCGGGCGAAACCCAAGTACAAAGTTCGCGCGTACAACCGTTGCGAGATTTGCGGGCGATCGCGGGCGGTGTATCGCAAGTTCCGCATTTGCCGCTGCTGTTTTCGCAAGCTGGCAAGCGAGGGCCGCATTCCCGGCGTGCGCAAGGCGAGTTGGTAGCCGAAGCGGCAACGGGCGCCGCTGGGCGCCGGTGGCCGGATGGAACAAAGCCGCCTGCGGCGCGTGTGCGCGAGGCGGCGTGCAGGAGCGAAGAGCAATGGTCGGCCGTGTGGTTGAGGTAGCGTAGCGTATGGCGATTAACGACACCGTTTCGGACATGCTCACCCGGATTCGCAATGCGAACGCCGTCGGGCACAAAAAGGTGCGCGTGAAGCGCAGCAAGATATGTCTGGGCATTGCCCGCGTCCTCAAGGAAGAGGGCTATATCAACGACTTTCTCTCGATCGATGACGCCAATCAGGGCGTCATTGACATCGACCTGCGCTACGGCGACCGCGGTGAAAAGGTCGTGCAGGATGTCACCCGCGTGAGCAAGCCCGGCCGGCGCGTGTATGCCGCGGTCGATGAGCTGCCCAGCGTGCTCGACGGCCTGGGCATCGTGGTGGTTTCGACCAGCCGCGGCGTCTTGAGCGATCGGCAGTGCCGCAAGGAGCGCGTCTCAGGCGAGGTGCTTTGCACGATCTATTAACGACTGACTATTGCGGACTGGCGCCGGGATCGACCGGTGTAGCCAACGATGGTCGCAGTCGTGCAGCGGATCATACGGTGTTGTCTGGCCTTGGGAGCTTGCGGCGTTCGCGGGCCGGCCCGGCCGACGGCGGAAATGCAATCGGGTCGTGCGTGTTCGACGGCCCGCTTTTTGGATGCAGCTATGTCGCGAATCGGTAAAAAGCCCGTGCCGCTGCCTTCGGGCGTGAAGGCGGAGATCGCCGGGCGCGTCATCAAGATCGGCGGCCCGAAGGGCAACATGCAGTTTGTCATGCCGCATCCGGTGACGGCGGCGATCGAGGGCAGCGAGTTGAAGGTTGCGCGCCCCGACGACGCGGCTCGCAGCAAGGCGATGCAGGGCCTGACGCGCGCGCTTGTGGCGAACATGATCAAGGGCGTCGTCGAAGGTTACAAGATCAACCTCGAGATCTACGGCACGGGTTATACGTGCAAGGTCGAAGGCAAGAAGCTGATGCTTAACGTCGGCTTCATGGGCCGCGGCGTAGGCAAGCCGGCCCAGTTCGTCATCGACATTCCGCAGGGTCTTGAGGTCAAGGTCGATGTGCCCGCCGCGCGCGGCAACAACGAGCCGGCGAAGTTCACGGTCAGCGGCTGCGACAAGCAGATGGTCGGCCAGTTCGCCGCCGAAGTGCGGAAGATTCGCAAGCCTGAGCCATATCAGGGCAAGGGCATCCGCTATGGCGGCGAGGCGGTTCGTCGCAAACAGGGCAAGGTGTTTGCCGGCGGTGGTTGATGGAACGGACGCACGTTGCATTGGCGCGGCTGTCGCGAGCGGCGGCCCCGACCTGTGCGACAAGCGGCGTAGTGCGGCGTAAGCCCTCGGATTGAGAGCAAAGCGATGAGAGCACAGCAACTCAAGAATCACCGATTGGCGCGGCGGATTGTCCGCGTGCGCAAGAAGGTCGGCGGCACGGCCCAGGTGCCGCGCCTGGCGGTTTCGCGCTCGCTGAAGAACATTGCGGCGCAGATCATCGACGACGTGGTCGGCAAGACGCTGGTCTCGGTCTCGTCGCAGTCGAAGGACTTGCGCGGCCAGGTCGGCTATGGCGGCAACATCAAAGCTGCCGCGCTGCTCGGCAAGGTTTTGGGCGAGCGCGCCAAAGCCGCCGGCATCGAGCATGTCTGCTTTGATCGGCGCGGGCGTAAGTATCACGGCCGGATCAAGGCGCTGGCCGACGCGGCGCGCGAGGCCGGGTTGAAGTTCTAGGTTCCGCGCTACGGCATCGGCGATTTGAGTCGATGGTTTGGTTTTGAGAGCGCATAGGCGAATAGGAAGCAGTGATGGCAACACGGCCGGCACAAACAGAATACAGCGGCGATGACCGCGGCGTAGATGACGTATTGGTCAAGCTCTACCGCTGCGCGACAGTCGTGAAGGGCGGTCGCCGATTTTCGTTCGGGGCGCTGGTGGTCGTGGGCGACCGGCGCGGCCAGGTCGGCTTTGGCTATGGCAAGGCCAACGAGGTTCCGCCCGCCGTCGAGAAGGGCGTCAAGCAGGCCCGCCGTCGGATGGTCACGATTCCACGCCGCGGCAGCACGATCCCGCACCGCGTGATCGGCAAGTATGGTTCGAGCCAGATCATGCTGATCCCGGCTTCGCCGGGTACGGGCGTGATTGCCGGGGCCGCACCGCGTGCGGTATTGGAGTTGGCCGGCATCAAGGACGTTTTGACGAAGTGCTACGGTTCGACCAGCCCCAAGAACCTGGTGAAGGCTACGCTTGATGGGTTACAGCGTCTGCGGACGCGTGCCACGGTCGAGCGGCTGCGCGGGGTGAAGATCGAGCTGGTCCATCAGGCCGGCGTTTCCGCCGCTGCGGGTGAAGCGAGCGCGACGGATGCGGCAGCCGCCGGGAATGGAAAGGATGGTGCCGCATGATGCAGCACGAGATCACGAGTGAGGCGGGCGCACGGCCGCGGCGCAAGCGCGTCGGCCGCGGCGAGAGCAGCGGCATGGGGCGCACCTCAGGCCGCGGCAACAAGGGCGCGCAGTCGCGCGCCGGGTACAAGCGCCGCTGGACATCGGAAGGCGGTCAGATGCCGATCTTCCGGCGCGTACCGAAGCGCGGCTTCAACAATTTCCACTTCCGAGATGAATACGAGGTCGTCAATATCGGCACGCTCAACGAGGTGTTCGAGAGCGGCGCGTCGATCAACGCCCAATCGCTTAAGGATCACGGCCTGGTTCGCCGCCGGGCTGAATTGGTCAAGATTCTCGGCGAGGGCGAGCTGAGCAAGAAATTCAACGTCGAGATTGACGGCATCAGTGAATCAGCCAAGGCCGCGATCGAGAAGGCCGGCGGCAGCGTAAAGCTGATCATCCGCCGCGATTCGGCGGCTCTGGCCAAGGCCAAGCGTGGCAAGGGCGAGCGCACGCAGAAGAAGCAGGCCGCGGAGAACAAGAAGAAGTAGATCACTGATCCGCGGCGATGAGGCGCTGATTCTGTTTTTGTTGGCAGCCTGCTTTTTGGCCCGAAGCGGGCGGCAGGTCGGCGCCGCCGCCCGGAAGCGACATTCACGCCGCCGCGCGGCAGCGCGACGGCGGCGTAACGAACGACGGCCCGTGGTGGGTCGTTCGAGCTGGCAGCGCGTCGGCGTGGTATGGGTAGGTTGCTAGAGCCGGTTTATACGTGAGTTTGCCAAGAAGGATGTAGTTGCGATGCTCCGCGCCTTTGCCAATGTTTTTCGCGTGCCCGATCTGCGGCGCAAGGTGTTCTTCACCTTGATGATGCTGGCGGTATATCGCGTCGGCCTGTACGTGCCGTTGCCCGGCGTCAATCAAGAAGTGCTGGCCGGTCACTTCAAGAAAGCCGGCGGCGCCACCCAACAGGCCGCCGAAATTTTCTCGATGTTCACCGGCGGTGATCTGGGCCAAAGCACGATCTTCGGCCTGGGCATCATGCCCTACATCAGCGCCTCGATCATCCTGCAATTGCTAGTGACGGTCGTGCCTGCCCTCGAAAAGCTCCAGAAAGAGGGCGAAAGCGGGCGGCGGAAGATCATGGAATATACGCGCTATGGCACGGTCGCGCTCGCGTTGATCCAGGCGGTTTTCTGGGTGCGTTATCTCAACAGCAACGGCATGGTTTATCCGCAGTATGCCGGCACGATCGACTTTGCTCTGATCGGCGTAACCGGCCTGATGACCGGCACGCTGATCCTGATGTGGATCGGCGAGCAGATCGACGAGTACGGCTTGGGCAACGGGGTCAGCCTCATCATCATGGCGGGCATACTTGCGCGCCTTCCCAACATCATTCTCGAAGTCTTCATCGGCCTCTTCTCCAATCGCGGCGTACCCGGCGGCAGCGGCATGACCTTCGAGAAGCTGATCTTCATCGTGCTTTCGTTTGTCGCAGTGGTAGCGACGGCGATCCTGATCACGCAGGCCCAGCGCCGCATTCCGATTCAGCAGGCCAAGCAGCTCCGCGGGCGGCGGGTTGTCGGCGGCGCGCGGCATTTCCTGCCGCTGCGGCTGAATCATGGCGGCGTCATGCCGATCATTTTCGCCAGTTCGTTCCTGCTGTTCCCGGGGTTGATTTTCGGCGGTTTTGATCGGGCGGGCCTCTGGCCGCGCGGGTTGTGGTCGTTCCTCAATGAGAGCTTTTTCCCCGGCCATTACCTCTATCATCTGACCTATATCGCGATGGTCTACTTCTTCGCCTATTTCTGGACGAGCGTCCAGTTCCGGCCCAAGGAGATGTCGGACCAGTTGCGCGATTCCGGCAGCTTCATCCCCGGCATGCGCCCCGGCAAGCGCACGGCGGACTATCTCGAAGCCGTCATGGAGCGCATCACGTATGTCGGCGCCGGCTTCCTTGCGATCATCGCGGTGATACCGTCGGTCATCGCCGTCTGGATGAACATTGATTATCAGATTTCCGCGTTCCTGGGCGGCACGGGTCTCCTGATCGTTGTCAGCGTCACGCTCGACCTGATCCAACGCCTTGAGGCCAATCTGCTCATGCGTAACTACGAGGGCTTCCTCGGCGGAGATGGCGGCGGCCGCGTGAAGGGCCGCCAGTATTAGGAAACGGCTGCATGAGCGCGCTGTGCGTCGTGTTTCTGGGGCCGCCGGGAACGGGCAAAGGAACCCAGGCGCAGCGTCTAAGCCGGCAGCTTGGCTTGGTCGCGATGTCCAGCGGCGATGTGCTGCGGCGTGAGATCGCCGACGGCAGCGTCATCGGCCGGCAGGCCGAGGCGTTCGTCAAGAGCGGCGCGCTGGTGCCGGACGACGTGATTACCGGCGTCATGCTGTCGTTTGTCGATCGCGTGCCGCGTGAGCCGGGCTTTGTGCTGGATGGATTTCCACGCACCGTGCCACAGGCGGAAGCGCTGGAGCATGGCTTCCACGAGCGTGACATTCGCCTGAGCGCGGTCTTTGACTTTGTGCTCAAGGACGAGGCGATCGTCGCACGGGTTGCCGGGCGGTGCGTTTGCGGAAACTGCGCCGCTGTGTACAATAATAGTTTGCTTCCGCCGCGGCAGCCTGGGCGTTGTGATCGCTGCGGCGGCGAGTTGATCCAGCGCGCCGACGATCGCCCCGAGGTGATCCTGGCGCGGCTGGAGACGTACCGTCGTCAGACGGCGCCGCTGGTGGACTATTACCGCCGGCTGAGCCTGTTGCACACGGTGGATGCGAGTTTGTCGGCGGAGCAGGTTGAGGCGGACCTGATCGGGTTGATCGCAGCGCTGGCCGGCGCGGACCGGCGAGGAAAATGAGTACGGCCACTGCAAAGATCATCCTGAAGTCGCTGCGTGAGATTGAGCTGATGCGGGCCGCCGGCCGGGTCGTGCATCAGGTTTTGGACGCACTGGGCGAGATGATCGGCCCGGGCGTGACAACGGCGATGCTCGACCTCAAGGCCGCCGCGATGATCCGGGCGGCCGGCGGTACGGCGCTGTTTTTGGGTGTGCGGAATCCGCAGGCTCAGTTTCCGTTTCCGGCGAGCATTTGCGCCTCGGTGAACGACGAGGTCGTCCACGGCATTCCCGATGATCGCCCGCTGCGGGAAGGCGACATTGTGAAGGTTGATTGCGGCGTGCGATTGAAAGGCTATTGCGGCGACTCGGCCCGCACGTATGCGATCGGCCGTGCGACCCCGCCGGTGCAGCGCCTGATGTCGACGACGCGCGAGGCGCTCGACATCGCGATCCGCGAAATCCGCCCGTTCATCCGCTGGAGCCAGGTGGCCCGGCTGATGCAGAAGGTGGTCGAGGATCAGGGCTTCGGTGTGGTGCGAGAGTTTGTCGGGCACGGCGTCGGGCGTGAGATGCACGAAGAGCCGAAGGTACCGAATTTTTACGACCGTTCGAGCAAGAACGGCGACTTTGAGCTGGTGCCGGGTATGACGCTCGCGGTCGAGCCGATGGTGACGCTCGGCCGGCCTGAAGTGGATTATGGCGACGCGACGCGCTGGCCGGTTGTGACCAAAGACGGCTCGCTTGCGGCGCACTATGAGCACACGATCGCCGTGACGGCGGAAGGCGCGGATGTGCTGACCGACGGACGCTAGCCGGCGGCGCGCGGCCGGCCGCGCTGCGGCGCTTCAGCGAGTTTGGACGGACAGGGCGATACCGGCGCTGCGCGACGCGCCGGCGTCGAAAGATTGGCGGGCGGCGGACTGTGTAACGCCGCGCGATGAGCGCGAAGTGAGGTGCGTGATGAAGGTTCGCAGCAGCGTGAAGCGGATTTGCGAAGGATGCAAGATCGTGCGGCGGCGCGGCGTCGTGCGCGTGATCTGCAAAACCAATCCGCGTCACAAACAGCGTCAAGGATAAGGTTGGATGTACGCCGAGCGCGCGGCGCGGCCGCGGATCGGCGTCAGGCGATAAGGACCGGCGTGCGCTGTGAGCGCCGCGCCGGTCTCGGAATCTGCGGAAGTGAACTATGCCTCGTATAGCCGGTGTTGACATACCGACGGCCAAGCGGATCGACGTGGCGCTGCGCTACATTTATGGCGTCGGCCCCAAGAACGCTCTGGACATCTTGCAGAAGGCTGAGATTCTGCCGGACCGCCGCGCCAAGGATCTGACCGAAGATGAGGTCAGCCGGATCGCGGGAATCATCGAGCGCGACTATGTGGTCGAGGGTCAGCTTCGCCGGCAGATTGCCCAGAACATCGCGCGGTTGCGTGAGATTCGCTGCTATCGCGGCCTGCGGCACATGAAGGGCTTGCCGGCGCGCGGTCAGCGGACGCGTACGAATGCGCGCACGCGGAAGGGGCCGCGCAAGACGGACGCCGGGAAGAAGGGCGTGAAGGAAATGCAGCGGTAGCATCGCCGCGGCGCGGGCCGGCGCGGACGTGGTCCGTGCGGCGCGCGGGTGTGGATGGGCCTGGGCGCGGGTTGCGCCGGGCCGGATGAATGAGGAGATTCTGTCTTGGCCAAGTCGGCAACAAGCAAGCGCCGCGGTAAGCGCAACGTCGCCAAGGGCGTCGCGCATATCAAGGCGACCTTCAACAACACGATCGTCACGATCACCGACTCGAACGGCGACACGATTTGCTGGGCGTCGGCCGGGTCGGTGCCGGGCGCCGGCGGTGAAAAGAAGTTCACCGGCGCGCGTAAGAGCACGCCGTTCGCCGCGTCGCGTGCGGCGCAGTGGTGCGCCAACGAGGCCAAGAAGCACGGCCTGCTCGAGATCGAGGTGCGCGTGAAGGGTCCGGGCGCCGGGCGCGAGTCGGCCATTACCGCGCTGCAGGCCGCCGGTCTGCGGATTCAATCGATTGAGGATGTCACGCCGCTGCCGCACAATGGTTGCCGGCCGCGCAAGCGGCGGAGGGTGTAATACATGTCGCGTCAACTGGGACCATCGACACGCTTGTCACGCCGTGAGGGCGTGAACCTGATGTTGAAGCCGATTCGCGATGAATCGGGCAAGAACCCGCTGGAGCGGGAGTACAAGAATTATCCGCCGGGCATGCACGTGTTCCGGCGCGGCAAGGCGTCGGAATACGCCAAGCGGTTGCGTGAGAAGCAAAAGGTCAAGCGGCACTATGGCCTGCTAGAGAAGCAATTTCGCCGGTTCTTTGGGCTGGCCGAGCGGGCCAATGAGAACACGGGCATCGCTCTGCTGAAATTGCTGGAGCGGCGTCTCGACAACGTCGTCTACAAGACGCGCTTCATCGCCGGCCGGCGCGGCGCGCGACAGGCGATCGTGCACGGGCACATTCTCGTGAACGGCCGCAAGTGCGACAAGCCGGGCTATCTCGTCGATGTCGGCGATGTGATCACCATCCACGAGCGTGAGCGTTCGCGCAAGTACGCCCGCAGCCAGATGACGATCCTGGAGGGCATTCCGAATCCGCCGCGGCAGTCGTGGCTCGAGGTTGATCCCGATCAGCTCACGGCGCGGGTGATTGCAATGCCCGGTCGTGAAGATGTGTTGATCCCGGTCGAGGAGCAGTTGATCGTCGAGTTCTGCTCGCGATAGGCGTCATGATGGTGGCAGCAGGAGCGTGTGAACAACAGGCACTGACGGCTTTGCGCGGCGGCGCGGGTTAGATTTGCGGAGCGCGGGGCGGCGTCCCGGCGCAGATGCAGCAAGAAGCCGAAACCCCGGATCACCGGGAGGAATACGAACAGATGCGGATTCGTTGGCGCGGTTTGGAGTTGCCGTCGCGTGTTATTCGCGACGAGCGCAGTAGCACCGACACCTATGGACGGTTCATCATTGAGCCGTTCGAGTGCGGCTTTGGCACGACCGTGGGCAACAGCCTGCGGCGGATTCTGCTGTCGAGCCTCGAGGGCGCGGCGATCACCGACGTGCGGATCGCCGGCGCCGATCATGAATTTGCGACGCTGCCCGGCGTGCTCGAAGACGCGACCGACATCATTCTCAACATCAAGGGCATTGTCGTCGATCTCGACTCGGAAACGCCCAAGACGATGCGCGTCGAGCGCACGACGAAGGGCGAGGTTCGTGCGGGCGATTTCGTCTGCGACCCGGCGATTCAGGTGATGAACTCGGATCAACTGGTCGCGACCGTTACGGACAATGTCCGCTTCTCGGCGGAGCTGACCGTGAAGCGCGGCCGCGGTTATGTGCCCGCGACCGAACACGAGAGTGAAGAGGACTCTGAGGTCGGCGTGATCACGGTCGATGCGCTCTATTCGCCGGTGGTGCGCGTGCGCTACTCGACGGAGGAGACACGTGTCGGCCAGCGCGTGAATTACGATCGTCTGATCCTCGAAATCTGGACCAAGGGCACGATTACGCCGGAGGAAGCGCTCGTCGAAGCGGCAAAGATCCTGCGCAAGCACCTCAACCCGTTCGTCCAGTATTTTGAGCTGGGCGCCGGGATGGCGGCGGCGGAATTGCGCACTGATGGGCCGGCGATCGCGGTCAATGAGGAGCTTCGCAAGAAGCTCGAAATGCCGATCTCGTCGCTCGACCTGGGCGTCCGCGCGATGAACTGCCTGGAGGCCGCCAAGATCGGTACAATCGGCGAGCTGGTCCGTCAGACGGAGTCGGCCCTGTTGCAGCTGCGCAGCTTCGGCAAGACTTCGCTGATGGAGGTCAAGAAGAAGCTGACCGAGCATGGGCTGTCGCTGGGCATGAATCCCGACGCCCACACGGTCGAGGTATAGGTCTGATTTCGATCGGTCTGCGGCGCCTGTGCGGCCGCGGTGGTTTGAGATAATCGAGGTTTGACATGCGTCACGCTGTTCGCGGTAGAAAACTGGCCCGTACGAAAGCCCACCGGCTCGCCTTGCGCCGCAATCTGGTGCAAAGCCTGATCGAGCACGGCGAGATTCGCACGACGATCATCAAGGCCAAAGAGGTGCGCTCCTTCGCCGAGCGGCTGATCACGCTCGCGGTGCGCGGCGATTATCCCTCGCGATCGCGGGCAGAGGCGCTGCTCACCGATCGCTCGATCATTCCCGCCGACAAGCGCAGCGAGTATGACGCGATGAGCGATGCGAAGCGTGAGCGCGTGCTGCGCTCGCGCACGGGCATGCGCTATCGCGACGGGCGCATCGGCCGCGGCGCGCCGTTTACCGCGACCTCGGTGATTCACAAGCTCTTCAGCGAGATCGGCCCGCGCATGAAGCAGCGCAACGAGAAGCTGAATTCCGGCGGAGGCTATACCCGCATCATCAAGCTGGCGGAGCGCCGCCTGGGCGACGGCGGGCAGCTTGCGATTCTGCAACTCGTCAGCGCGGAGGACAAGCCGCGCGAGAAGCTGACCGCCAAGACCGAGCGCCGCCGCAAGGCCCGCGTGAAGTACGACGTCTACGCGGGCAAGCCGCGCTCGCCGCGGGCGGGGCGGAAGACGACGAAAAATTCCATTGCTTCGTCGTCCGATAGTGGTTAGGATGCACATAACGGTTACATGCGTAGGAGCTGTAGGAGAATACGCTGTGTACGCCTTGCTTGGCATACTAACTCAAGTGCTGCTGCAAATCAGTTATGCAGATTTGCTTTTTGATGAGAATCGCCCGTTACGGGATGACGCTTCTGAACTTTCGGCTAGGTTCGTGAAGGCCTATTCAGAAGCGAAATCTTTATGCATCGCGGTCGACATTCGTGATTCGTACGGAATCGAGTTTCTCGCAATCACGAGAATGTTGCCGAATGCAATATCTTCCGATTTCTATATCTATAAGTACGACCGCTTTCACCCATCCTTGACGTACAGGCATAAGGAGGGCGTCTCGACCGAGGAGCGCTGGTTCGGCGGTTACCGAAAATCAACGTATAGCTCGCCTTCACCGAACGGCTCAACAACCTATCGCGTAGTCAGAGAGGATGGCATCGGGGCAGAGTACGGATGCTTTATTGCAAGCTGCATGCAATCTTGGATCGGCATCATCCCTCGCAATTCGTATGTAGATATTCTCTCAGAGCGACTTTGCAATAGTGAGATAGTCGGCAATGTTTCTTTAAATGGTGAAATTTGTGATATGGCGACATATCGACACATCAACGATAGTTCAATCGCTGATGTTTTCTTTGTTGCAAGCTCCGGCTTTCTTGTTGGTTGGGACCACTATGTTATTAAGAGTGACGGGTGCTGGATTCGTGAACGCGAAAAACGATTTTCAATAATCAGTGTATTGAGTGAGTAGGTCGCATCTATGGATTTGGACGATCCTGTGACTGATATCGATGAAAGTTATTTCAATTGTGATCGGCAGAGGCGTATTCTGCTGATCGCGGTTGTCGATTGATGGACTGCTTCAAAGGACCTTCTGATGAAAGGAATGGTATCTGTTGCGGCATTTTCAGTCGTATTGACTTTGTTTGCTTCTTATCGAGTCGAGGCAGATGCGATTAGCGATCTGCTGACGGCGATGTCGGAGATCGACCAAAAGCCGCTCCGAGGTACTGTCATCAACGGATCGATGTATGAGATCAAATGGTCAGCGAATTCATCGTCATTTTCGCTAATAGTCGATGGCCAAAACATTACAGATGTCAGTACAATTAATGACACGGCGCCGATTTCTTTCAGCGGTATTCACTCATCTGGCAATTTGCCAGAAGTTAGTGGCTCGGCCAAGCTTGCAACGTCAGCTCTGCTGGTTGTCACAATGAGAATTCGCCCGTCGGGCACGACTTGGTACGATGCGACATTTCAAGTGTCTTTGGACAACCCAATTTCGCAGGATCCGCTAGTGATTGAAACTAGTGATTGGCTCGCTACTATTTGTAGGTGTCAAGGAGCTTCCGATCAATGCATTGATATGGAGTGTGACCTTGGCCGTGCTTGTGGAGGAGGCGGTGCAGGTCGGTGCCGATTCATCCGTGAAGCCATTAAGTCTATCTAGAGGATAGGCTAATAGCTCCGGCACACTGGTTCACGGGTGTCGTGGCTATTATTTATTCGCAGAGTTGTAAGCCTGTTCAGTGCCTTCAGTGTTATGTGATTCTGTTCTTTCTGATTCGTATTGGCTGCATCGGCGCAGGGTGAGACATGCAAGGGGCGGCATGTCTCACCTGTGCGATGGACATATTTGCTCCACAATTTGCGGAAGACGAAAACTTCGGGTGAGAATGCCATTGCGCTGTAGGCTGTGCTTGCCGGCAGGCTGGTTTTCATCCGACAGTTCGGTGAGATTTGTTGGTTGAGAGTGCCGTATGAGTGAGCGCGCCGTTGGGTCAATCTTTGCCAAGATCGTCGCCGGACAGGTTCCCTGTCATCGTGTCTTCGAAAACGGCCACGTGCTGGCGTTTCTCGATATCAATCCGCTGGCGATTGGGCATACGCTGGTGATTCCGAAGCGCGCGGCGGAACGGCTGGAGCAGCTTTCGCCGGATGAGGCAGCGGAGATCGGGCGTGTTTTGCCCGAGATTGCCGCGCGCATCCTGCGGGTGACCGGGGCGGCGGGGTACAACATCCTTCAGAACAACGGCGCCGCCGCGGGGCAGGAAGTGCCTTACGTGCATTTTCACATCATCCCGCGCATGGCCGGCGACGGCCTCGGATATCGTTGGCGGCCGACGAAGCCGACGCCGGAAGAGTTGGCAGCATTGGCGGCCCGCTTGCAGCAAGCGACTTGATGGGGGGCGTTGCACACGACGCAGCGCTGCAAGCACGCTCTTTTCCCGCTGAGCAACCTGTCGAGGAAAAACCTTCTGCCGATCACGGTTCGGCCCGAGTCAGACTCCGCCGAGCGGTGGCCGCTTGCTTTGACCGCATCCGGCGTTGAGAATCAATCCTGCCAGGCAAGCGCCGCGCGCCGTGCGATCAAGCGCTCCGCCGGCGCGCCGGGCTGAAGAGTCACTATGCCGCAAAACACGGTCACACTTCTGGGAATCGCCGCCGGCCGCGGCGCGCCGACGCCCGGCGCTGAAGACGGCCCGGATGAGCTCCGTCATCTCGGGCTGATCGACCGGCTGGAGCGCCACAAGCTTGAGGTCGAAGACCTGGGCAACATCGTCGGGGCTTACGAGTCGAATTCGAAGCATCCGCCCAGCGGCGATATTCATAACCTGCCGATTGTGCTGCAGGTCAACCGGCACACCCACGCCTGCATGCTCGGTGCGCGGCGGAAACATCCGGATTCGTTTTTGCTTGTCATCGGGGGCGACCACAGCCTGGCGATCGGAACGCTGGCGGGTCTCTCGGATTCGTGCCTGCGGCTGGGGCTGCTCTGGATCGACGCGCACGGCGACTTCAACACGCCCGCCAGCAGCCCCTCGGGCCAGGCGCATGGCATGAGCCTGGCGGTCGCATGCGGCCACGGCCATCGCGAGCTGCGCGGAATTGCCGATCGCATTCCGCTGGTGCGCGAAGATGACGTGTTTCTGTTTGGCCCGCGCGAGCTTGATCGCGGCGAAGCGGAAAATTTGCGCCGCAGCCGCGTGACGGTGCTCTCGACCGAAGAGCTGCGGGCCAAGGGCATCGTGACGAGCGTGATCGAGGCGGCGCGCACACTGGCGACGCGCTGCGATCACCTGCATCTGAGTTTCGACATCGACGTGCTCGATCCGGACCTGGCGCCGGGCACGGGCACACGCGTGCCGGGTGGGCTGAGTGCGTCCGAGGCGCGCGACCTGCTCGCGGCGCTGGGGCGCGAGCGGCTGGTCGGATCGGCGGAATTCGTCGAGTACAACCCGGAGCTGGACCCCGACCGGCGGACCGGCGATCTGGCGATCGAGCTGATCGAAGCGCTGGTCGCAGGCTGGCCGAAGTTTACGCTGCGCTGAGCGAAAGCGATTACCGGACCGCGCCCGTGAGGAAGCGATTCGGATGCAGCTCACGCGTTCATTCTTGCTTAGCGTCGGGGTTCGCGTGCGTGCGGACCCGCGCGACGCAGGCTTGACCATTTCATCGGTGCGGATGCATGTGATTCGGTTGGATCGATCATCGTAGGAGTCGAATCGCCTCCGGACGGCCGGGGGTTCGGAAAGCGGGCGCGGTTCGGCTTGGAGGGAGCGAGTCTCGTGAAGCAATAACAATTCGGGCGGGGCGGCCCCTTGCACCGAAAGCCGCCGCCGCCCGTTTTGCAGACAACTTCGTTCAGGATAGCGATTCCACTCGTAATACGAAGCAGAAATTCGCCAGGCTCAAGCGCCGATGCTCGCAGGCGGCCATGCCGCTTGCTTCGCGCGGTGCGGTGCAAGCAGGCTATCCGATCAACAAGGTGATGAAGCCATCGATGTCGCCAAAGTTCACCACGCCATCCTGGTTGGCGTCCGCTGCCACAAAGAAGCACGTGGGATACTGTGCCTCATAGGCGGCCTGGCCCACCAGCGCGACGACAAAGGGCGAAATATCGTCGAAGTTCACCACGCCGTCGCAGTTGAGATCACCGACGAGAATCACCGTCTCGCACTCATCAGGAATGCCGTCCATGTCGGCGTCGAGGCTGCGCGCAGCGGTCAAATAGCTGACCTGCAGCGAAATCCACGTCGGCGGCGCGCATTGGGTCGCACTGATGAAGACGCTCGGAACCAGATCGATCACGGCGTTTTGACCGGGCGTAATCGCAGCGTTGAACGTCGCGGCAGAGATCGAGTGAATATCGGCAGACCCGGCCGGCAGGCAATCCTGCAACCCGGCGCTGTCAAAAAGAGCGCCGACCGAAACGCCATTGACGCGAATCTCGACGCTCTCGATCGCGTCGCTGATGTCGCCGTTGCCGCGGCCGCTGAAAGAGACGCTGCCGGTCGCGGCCTGAACCGCGGGAATGATGAACTGGTGGGTCGTGCCGACCTCGAGCGGAGAATAGTCACGCGTAGGGCTGCGATAAAGACCCACGAGGTCGCAATCATCAGGGATGCCGTTCTCATTGCAATCGGGAACGGCGGATGTGGCGATCGCGGTCGGGTCGTGGATGCCGTCTTCGTCACAATCGATCAGCGTCGTGTAGCTGCGAAGACCCGGGCCGGCCTCGCGCTCGCCGGCGGGGTTGAGCGCGAGCACGCGCCAATAGTAGAGGCGATTGGTCTCGAGCGCGGTCAGCCCGAGCGTGCGCGACGTCGTCGTGATGCCGGTGATGGTCACTTCCGGGACGAGGAAATCAGGCTCATCGTCGATGACAAGCGTATAGCTGGTCGCGCCGCTGGCCGCCGACCAGCTGAAAGTCTGCGCGAGCGGCTGGCCGGTGAGGCCATCATTGGGAGATACCAGGTTGAACGGCCCCGGAATGGTGAGGCCGCCGGCGGAGATCAACGCCGCGCGTGCATTCACAAAACCAAAGCCGAAGGTTGTGTCATAGCCGGCTGCGCCGCGATCGACCGCGGTGTTTTGCAAGGTCGCCTCGACCTGCGCCGGGGTCAGCGCCGGATTCACCGAGCGGACCAGGGCCGCGACGCCCGCGGCGTAGGGACATGAGAGCGAAGTTCCCTGCGTCGTGGTGTAATCGCCGGGCGCGTCGCCGGCGGCGCCGGTGCGATCCGTACAGACGATCGCCACGCCGGGCGCGACGAGGTCAAGTCCCGTGCCGGTCGTACTAAAGGACGCGCGCAGGCCGTTGCGGTCCACCGCGCCGACGGCCTGTACCTGTGTCAGTTGAGCCGGAAAGGGCAGCGTGCTGGCGCCGTCATTTCCCGACGAGGCGAAGTGCACCAGGCCTTGGTTGCGCGTGTTTTGGTAGGCGCTGGCGACTGAGGACGAATTGCCGAAGCGGAAGCTCGAGTTTGTCACGCGCGAGCCGTTCGAACGCGCCCAGCCGATCGCGCTGGTCAGGGCGGTCGCCGAGCCGGAGAAGTCTGGCCCGGCGCAATCGGCGGATTCGCCGATCTTGGCCGAGCGGACACGACAATTGGGGGCGATGCCCACAACGCCGATGCCATTGTTGATGCGGCCAACGATGCAACTCGAAATGACCGTGCCATGATTGTCGCAGGCGGTGAAGGGCTGGCCGCCGGTGCCGCGTCCGGTGAAGTCCGCGCCGAAGAGCAGGTTCAAATCCGGATGATCAAACTGGATGCCCAGATCGAGCACGGTGACCGTGACCGAACTGCTGCCGGTTGAGATGTCCCAGGCTTCAGGCGCATCCATGTCCTGGTCGACTGTGCCGCCGGCTTGACCGGTGTTGTTGAGACCCCAGAGGTTTGGATACTCGGGGTCGGTGGGGGTCAGGTCGGTCTTGCCGGTAAAGATGAAATCCGGCTCGGCGAATTCGACTTCATCGAGATCGGCCAGCAGGTTGGCCAGTTCCAGCACGACGAGGCCGTCGCGCGTCTCGGTCCGCACGCGGAAAAGGCCGGGATTTCCCGCGAAATCCTCATCAAGGATCGCCCCCGGCGCCAGCTCTTGAACGATCTGCCGACGGCGCTCGACCGGCGTTTTCTCGTGGAAGCCGATGAGCAGGTCGCGCGTGACGATCACCGGTCCAAGCTCATTCCGGAATATGGGCGAAACGAAATCGACGTCAGCGTTCGCGGCGAGATTGGCAACCAAGCCGAGCACGGCGTTTTCATTCTGCTGATGGGCGGGCACGGACAACGTGGCCCAGTCTTTCCAAGAATGGTTCTTGAGATCGGCATTGGACAGGCCGAAGAGCGCGAAGTCTTGACCAAAGCCGTCACGACTCTCCTGCCCCTCCTCATAGACCGCAATGCGCTCAACTTCGAGCGACAGTGGCAGGCTGTCTTTGAAATAGCGATAGTGGAAGTTCGCCGGACCGCTGGCTGAACCGGCCGCGGCTGAACCGGCGAGCAAAGCGCCGATTGTTAACAAAGTCACAGCGAGCTGGGTGTGACGATACAACGAACGAGCGGCCATAGACAACTCCAATCGCTGGTTGAACGGCAAATGAACCTGGTCCGCCGCGCATGAGCGGTTCAGGTGGCTCACATCCGATGGCATTATAGCCTCAGACCAGCGCCGGCCGTATCACTTGGTGAAAGGACGGCGTCGGGGCTGGTCCGAACCCGGGGTCAAGACGATGCTGAGATAAGGAGTTCGAACTGGGTGGTGGATATTCGAACAAGTCGAATCGGAGCTTAGCTCAGCAACCGCAAGATGTTATGGGAATTTCAAACGAGAGTGTGAGGGTGGGCCACGAGCCTAAACGGAGGCCTACCCAGCTCGACAACGAAGCTGTCATGCCATGGGATGCGGCTCAAATCGCAGTCGTGCTCGGTGCTGTTCAAGCCGCGAATCAGGCCACGGCCAGACGATTGATCGGCGCTGTGATCACGATCGATGATCCGGCCGGGTCGCGGAGCTGCACCTTCACGAGGCCTTTGCTCTTGAGTCGATCGCGGATCGATTCGCTGCTGATAAAGACGATTTCGGCCTGGATTTTTCGCTCGCCCTGGAAGAATTGCTCTTGCAGTCGACGCTTGACGGGCGTTGAGGTCCGCTGCTTGTCATCATCCCAGACTGATTCAGCCGGTACACGCATTTCCTCGGCGACGCGGACGCGCGTTCCGGCCGGAAGGAACTTTGCTGCTGCTTTCATAAAACGCTACTCCTGCCCGATTTACCCATCGAGCAAACGCAACTTGAACTAGCACCTAACCGGAGATGCGGCGGTATGCCAACGCGTTACCGCCGGGCGATGTTTCAGTCGAAACCGCCTTTATTTAGTCTTATATATACTCATGCTGGGCGTCTTTCAACCGAGTTGAGAATTGCCGCGCGATTAGAATCGATGTCGGCGGCCGGTTGATGTGGCCGGATGCGCGCCGGGTCGAGGGCAGGTGGGCAGGTGGAAACGCGGGAAGGTGGGAAAGTGATAAGGTAATCAGGGCGACTGCGATTGAAGTTCAGTCGAGCGGAGATTCACTTCGTTCTTCGCTAGGCGCACTTCGCTGTTTCTCTGTCGGCCACGGAGGGCCGAGCGCTAGTGTTCCGTCAAACTTGAATTTTCGGATGAAGCGGTAAGGAACGTCCGACGTCATGGCATGAGATTCGCGTGCCTATCTTCGTAGTGGGACGCACGGGCCGGAGGCCCATGCTACCCTCGTTTCGAACCCGTAAATTCAAGTGTGACGAAGCACTAGCGCGCGCCACGGAGTTACTCAGAGAATAACCCGTGCCGCCGGAAGCGGATCACTTCACGGCGGCACGGGTTGAGATTACGGCAGAACGGGATGATTCGTCATGGAACGATCATCGCGTCAGGGCGTACACGGCGGAACAACCGGGCACGCGCCTCCGACGAGGCATGACACGAACGGGCCGATGTCGTCGAAGTCGACCGCGCCGCTGCAATTCACGTCGTTGCGGCAAGTGTAGTTGGCCAGACCGCTGATCGGCGTGACTTGCGGGCAGCCTTCCCACGCCACCAGGCTGACGAGCGCCGGAACGAAGCAGTTGATGTCATTGAAATCAACCGCGCCGCTATTGTCGGCGTCGCCGCGCTGCGCTGCAGTGCAAGCAGGTCCGCTGCACGGAGCACAGGTCATGTCGGCGATCCAGACCGATCCGCAGGGGATTCCAGTGAAGGCCTGCGGGAAGACCTGGACGGCCCAGGTGCCGGGCTGCAGGCAGGCGGTGAGATCGGTGTCGGTGCAAAGCGGGACGGTGACGACGCCCGGATCGGCGACCGTCGTGCCCGGGCAGCCCGAGTTGAGATCCACGAAGCGGACAAACGCCGGGAACTCGGCCCGCATGCGCCACGTCACACGGCGCTCCTCAGCCAACGTGAAGCGGAACCAGTCGGTGTCGCGGAAGGGCGAACCGCTGCGGAGGAACGTTCCCGACGTGCCGCAGATTTGAAGCGATGGACAGGCCACATCGATAAACCGCTCCGGCGTGCCGTTGCAGCCGGGGTTGGTCGTGTCGACATAGTCCGGACCGCAATCCGGCTCGTTCTCGCTTTGGCGACCCGGCGGGCAAGTGACTTCGCAAGCCGCGCTGCACTCGCACTCAATGGCGAGCACGTAGTCAGCGTCGGCGCAACTGACGCCGCCGAAGCCCTGGGGTCCGACCGAAATCCAGTACGTGCCGGGCAGAAGCGTCGCGGTCGCAAGGGCCTCTTCGCACGGCGGCGCCGTGTCGGCCGCCGTCGCGGGGGGTGCCGGGCAGCCGTTATTGCCGTCGACCAGCAGCAACTGAATCGGGAATGTGCCCGTGACGCGCGCGCGCACCGTGCACGGCGCGGTCGTGATGATTTCGTACCAATCCAAATCGCGGAACGAGCTGCCATCACGCGGATAGGTGCCGACACGGCCGCAGATCACGTCGCCGCAAGCAGCCGACTCGAAGCAGTCGTCGCCGGTCGGGTCGCCCGGGACGCCCGTCTCCGGATCGGGGTCGGAGAGGCACGGCGGCGTGCCGTTGCAGCCGGGGTTGTACTCATCGATGTAGCCCGGACCGCAGTTCGGCTCGTCGCTGACCTGGCCGCCTGGCGGGCAAGCGAGCGGCTCACAGGGCACGCTAACCGGTGCGCACGTGACAGTCAGGTTGTAGTCGGTCGCACCGCACTGAATGAACTGTGCGAAGTAGCGGCTGGTGACGATCAAGATGTACTCGCCCGGCTGAGCAATCGCCGAGAACGTCAGGACGGTGCAGGGGTCGGCGCCGACATCACCCGCGTCCGGCTCGGCCTCAACGGTGGTCGCCTGACACGGGTCAAAGCTCGGCGGCGTGCCGACCAGATTCGCGAGGGTCACCACTGGCGGAGTGTCGGCTTCGATGTCGATCGTTACCGTGCTGGTCACGGTCAAAGTCAACCGGTACCAATCCAGATCGCGGCGGACCGTACCGGCGAAGAGATAGACGCCAAGTTTTCCGCAGACCGTTTCGCCGCAGTTCACGCGACCGAACGCGGTCGGCGTGGTGTTGCAGCCGCCATCGGTGAGATCGATGTAATCTTCGCCGCAATCCGGCTCGGTGCTGACCGTCGCGCCCGGGGCACAACTGATATCGCACGGCGTTGTAACCGGATCGCACGTCAGCGTGGCCGTATATTCGGCATCACACGGGGCCGCGCCCGTGCCGGTGCGTGGTGCAATGAACGCATAGTACGTGCCCGCCGGAACCCAGGCCCGCACGGTGGCGGTGGTGCAGGGCGGAATCGCCGGCGACGACGTCAGCGGCGGCTGCGACAACAGTGTCTGGGCGGGGCAATCACCGCTTGGACTCGCGTTCCAGCTCACGATGGTCTGGAGGCTGAATTCGGCCCGCGCCGTCCAGCGGACGATCGTCGGTCCTGGGACTGAAAAGCGGTACCAGTCCGTGTCGCGCCGGGTGGTCGGCGGCACGGTGCTCGTGAATGTGCCGGCGGTGCCGCAGACCGTGTCGCCACAAGCAATGGTCTCGAAGACCGGCGGCGTTGAGTTGCAACCGCCATTGGTCACATCGACATAGTCCGGGCCGCAGTTCGGCTCGACTGAGAGTCGTCCGCCGACTGGGCAATCGACTTCGCACTGACGATCGACCAGAAAGTCGGACAATTTCGGATCGTACGTGTCGCGCATCATCTCGGCGAGTTCCGCCGGGAGTTGCGCAACGGGCAGCGGTGGGTAATCCACCACCGCCGTGGTCGGATTCTCCGCGGCGCTGACGGTGGCCCCGATGAATGGGCAACACAGCAGCGCGAGCATGGTCATTCGTGTCTTTCTACAACACATCGCAGACTCTCCTTTCAACCTCTTCCCTAAAGCCCTTGCCTCATACCGGCCGGAGCGTGAATGAACCTGCTGCACGGGTTGGGGTGTTTGGCGCAATAGAAAACTTCACGCGGTCACTCCGCAGAGCGGCGGAATGCCACGCAACAGCCTCAAGCCAGAGCGCAACTCAGAGTCGCGCCGCACCGCGGCAGAATGGGTTTTGCAGCGACCCGGACGGAACCGCCGAGGGGGTCGTCCCAACAAAAGCGTGAGCAAACTCTTGGAGCGGAGACTGGCTCCGTAAGAATGCTCACGCGGTGCAAGGGGAAGATCGTTGAACTCGGCAGGTTCGCAAACGCCTGGGGGGCGGCAGGCCGTTGCAGTCGTTCCTTTCATGCGCGCGGCGCGCACCCAGACCGACCCCGCGCGACGCACGCGTCGAGCGGTTCGCCGCGCACCATGCGCAGCGCAAGCCAGCGCCGGCCTGCAGGCCGGTCAGCGGCGGTCAATCAAACTCGTGCAGGCAATTCCTCCCAGCTCGCCATCGGCTGGTACTACTTAAATAGAGTGTATCCACTAATTAGGCCGGTCAGAATTTTTTGGGCCGAATCGCCCGAAAGATTTTCTCGTACGCCGCCGGGCGCACCCAGCGCCGGGGTGCTCATCCGCTGATTGGCGGATGCGTGACTCATCTTGTAGGGCCGGATATTCATCCATCGCAGCAGAGGCCGGCCGCCGCCTGTGCCGTTCAAAAAAAGCAGCCCGGTTGCTGGGCGTGTCCGACGCCTGGATAGCCACGAACGGGCGAGCATGGTGGCGGTTTGGCGCCCGGCGCCGCACGGCCGGGGCTGATGCTGAGCCGGAATCGGGGCTGGGCGGGAGGTGCGGCAAAGTTCTCGATCTGAACGTGTCCGGTATCAACTTCACGACTGCGACCTCTTTTGTCATAAGGAATGCGAGGAGTCGAGTGCCTCCGGGGTCTGTGTCGGACCAGCCCCACTTCCGCCGAGGCACGGCGCAGAGTGGTCCGGGAACAAGACCTCGCCTCATGAACCCGCTCCTGAGACCGGCGGCACGTAGCTGCCGGCGGCGCGGACCTGGGCGTGGGGCACACGTGGAACAGGAGTACAGGTATGAAGGCACTCAACGTAGCCGCCTGGCTTGCCACGTCGCTGACATTCGTGATTGTGGTTGGCTGTCTTTCGGAATCGCCGGAGAGTTTTCTCGGCATTTCCGAAGGGTCGGCCAAAACCAGCACGTTTGGTCCGCTGACGAATGGCAACGACAATGGCGGCGTTCCCAATGGCAACGACAATGGCGTCGTTGTCAATGGGAATGACAACGGCGTTTTGCCCAATGGCAACGTCAACGGCGGAACCAACGGCAATGTCAACGGCGGGACCAACGGGAACGTCAACGGCGGGACCAACGGCAATGTCAATGGGACAGCCGATTTGGGCGCATGCTGCTTTGCCGATGGTAGCTGTCAGATTTTGACCGAGGCCGAGTGTGCGGCGGCTTTGGGCGATCTCGATTGCAACGGTGTCGTCAACTTCGACGATATCGACGGCTTCGTCTTCGCCGTGCTCGGGCGCAGCCAATACGAGGCCGCGTTTCCGACTTGCCGCTGGTTGAATGGAGACGCCGACGGAGATGGCGGCACCGATTTTGACGACATCAATGGTTTTGTGGTGCTGCTGACGACCGGACCGGTCTATGGTCCGCGTGGCCGCTGGCTGGGCGCTGGCACAAGCTGCAGCGCCTGCACGATCGGCAACGGCAATGACAACGGCGTCGTCAACGGCAACCAGAATATCAACGGCGTCGTGAACGGCAACGTGAACGACAACGGCGTGGTCAACGGCAACCAGA
>CAYQLG010000033.1:0-35970 GCA_964418235.1 uncultured Planctomycetales bacterium | reverse complement strand
GAGAATCCGAGCCGGCAAAAAGTTCACGAGCTCTCCGGCCCGTGCGTCCAACAACCAACCACGGCACAGATTCACGGCCTGACGCCGGGTTTGAATTTCGCGCGACCCGAATAGCTAGCGCAGTTTCGAATGAACCGCAGCGACGGCCCTTTGTGGCCGACGGCGAATCTTCTGCGATACGCCGTCGGGCAGGGACGCCCGACGCTACACGAAAAATGAATACGCTCAAACTTGACGAAACGCTAGCGCAGCGACGCCGTCAGACCAGCACGAGTTCCTCGTTTTCTACCTTGGCTTCGCCGGCGCCGCGTTCGCGGAAGTTGCCGCGGCCGCCGCCCGAATCGCGCGCCAGCAGCATGACGAATTCATCGAGCGCTTCCTGCAGCAGTCCGGCGGCCCATTTCTCGTTCACGTCGGCCAGGCGCGCAAGCGATTTCTTCAGGATCGGCTCGGCCCCGGGCACAAAGCTCTCGCAGCGCACCTCGAAATCGCCGACCAGCAGCGAGCGGAGGATCACCAGGAGGTAAGCATTCTCGGCCAGTTGGAATTTGTACGAGCGCCGCCCGACCTCGCGCAGCGGCACCGAAACGGAGAAGCCGTTGTCGCTGAGGAACGGGCGCAGCTCGTCAAACGCGGGCTGAAACGAGGCCTCAAAAACGCCGTCAAACTTGCGGCTCCACGACGACTGGGCGTCGCTGAGCTTCTCGACGAAACTCTGCTTCCATTGACTGTCCACTGCCGGTCCTCCAGATAACGGCCGCTGGTTTGCTGCGCAACGATCGTGGATCGCAGCGCTGGGGCGAAGCGGAAATGGCTGCTGCGGGCGTCTGGCGCCAGGCCAGCCCCGAGGCATAACGTCTACATCCCACTGCGCCCGGCGACGCCGACGCGCGCCACGGTGCTGCAGGGAGAATACAAAATGTTTCGAGGAGGCGGCGCGTTTTTGCGCCGTTCGATCGAGCTGCGCCAGAGCCGGCGTCTGGGCCGGTCCGAGAAACAATGGCCGTGCTGCGCACCGCCGCTATTAGCGCGCCCCGATGTCGCTGGCCTCGGCCGTCGCGACCGCGTCAAAGAGTTCCTGGCTGCTGCCGGCCTGGGCCAGGGCGGTGCGGAACCCGTCAAAGTTCATCAGCCGGCTGATCTTCGCCAGGGCCTGAATGTGGGCGCTGGTCTGATCATGCGGACTGATCAACAGGAAGATATAGCTGACGGGACGCCCGTCGAGGCTCTTGAAATCGATGGGCGACTGGGGTTTGCCGGCCGCCATCACCAGATTGCGCACGCCGTTGCTCTTGCCGTGCGGAATCGCCAGCCCATATCCGATGCCGGTGGTGCGCTCCGACTCGCGCTTGAGAACGGCCTCCAGCACATTGTCGCGATCGATCAGGCCTCCGGTTTCATGCAGCAAGTTCACCAACTCCGTGATCGCGTCGAGCTTGGTGGTGGCCTGCAACGGCACGCGAATGCGCGCGGGGCTGAGCAGCTTGTTCAGTTCCATCAGCGTCCTGCATCCTCAGGCGTGTGGAATCCACGATTCCGACGCCCAAAAGAGTCATTGTACCCCGAAATCGGGGGTGCGCCCAAGCGATGACGCCGCGGCGCATCACGGTATCACGGTGGGCAGGGCAACCGCACTCTTTCCCGATGCGCGCCGTTCATGACGGGAACAGGCTTCCTGCTTGCTCAGGGCTGGCAAGATGCATGTGCCACACTTGCTTCGAGGCGACAACCCCGAGCATGCGGCTGCCCTCGCGCCGGGGTTCGCGGCTGCACGGCGCGAGCGCCTGAAAACACAGGCCGCCGGCGTCATCCTGACAACCGGCGGCCTGATCAACTGGAGGATCAATTCAGCGTGAGCGGTGCGGCTGGAGGTCCGCATCGCTCGCCGAAGCTCAGACACCCGCCAGCAGCGCTACGATGAACGCATCAATGTCGCCGAAGGTGACATACCCGTCGCGGTCGACGTCCGCGGCGCAGCGCTGCTGCGGCGTCGCGCCGACCGGATCGACCAGCGCGGTCACGAACGCATCGATGTCGTTGAAATCGATGAGCGTGTCGGCGTTCACGTCGCCGCGCAAGCAACGCACCGTCGCGAAGAAAACCGTATACGGGATTGAAGGCAGATAGCCGGTCAAGCCGACATCGATCAATTGAAACGTCGCGTTGTACGTCAATCGCAACGGATCATAAGGCTGCTCACCGGCGGTATTCAGGCTGAAGCGGATGTGCCGATGAAGCGCGCTGCCGCCGAGCGAGATAAACGCGGTTTCCGCCGGAAATGGTGTTCGGCAATCGCCGAGACAAGCCGTGCCGAAATCCGCACTGATCGGGCCATCGGGTTCGCCAACGAGCACCAGACGGACGTTCGCGCCACCATCGAGCGGATAAAAATCTTCCGCGATATCCGCCGGCACATTGGCCTCGAAACCGGGATCGGTCGCGCGGAATGTCGAGCCGACGGCGGTCAGCACGGCCGTTTCACGGCTCGGGTTGAATCCGCCCGGCTCGATATTCAACCCACCGAGCTTCAACTGCCCCGCCGCCGAGCGGCCGACCCAGAAATCGCCCGTGTGCTGCGCGAAGGCGTTCCCTCCGAAGAACACCGTGGCGAAAACCATGGACAGAAGGACGCCACGGCTCATCGACGCACCCCGCGAGCCGCGACCAGCAGCAGCGCGACCAGCGCGAGCGAGGCCGGCTCCGGCGTGAAGGCGACGGTGATCGCCTCCGACGGGCCGTGGCTGCCCTTGCCGCGCAGGTCGATCAGCCGGAACGTGACCTCATAGACCGCGAGCGGATCGTACGAGGGATCGCTCGTGTCGATGTGCCAATAGGGGTGCGTATCGAAGGGGCGCGGGCCGATCGTCCAGCGCCGGTCGCCTTCGATCTCAAAGCCGGCCTCGCCGGGGCCGAGCGGATCCCAGACCTTGAAGGCCGAGCTGCTGGTCGAAATGACCTCAAAGACGATGCTGGCGTCGGCGTCGATCGGGCCATACTCGAGCGTGGCCTCATCTTTGGGCAGGCTCAGAAAACCCGGATCGTCGATCGCGAAGCCGTCGAGCAGCGGGAATTTGGAATCCGGCAGCTCGAACGGGAACGTCATCTCATCAAACAGCACAGTCAGGTTGCCGGTCTTGAGATCGAGTGCGACCTCGAAATCTTCTTTGTGCTTGTGCGGACCGGCCAGCGCGAAAGACGCGGCGCAGGCCGTCGCAACGAGCGGCAGACCGAACGAAATCAGCTTACCCATACCTCACTACTCCTTAAAAGAAACAACAGCAGTACAACGCTTGTTCCTGGGAGGTCGCTACATTGCGTGTCGTCGTTGCACGCTCAGCGCGCGACCGTGGGTTCATACTTGTTATGCAGCCATGCGAAGCCGCGCGGCTCCGTGTCGGATGGCTGCGACAGATACGTTTTCTCGTAGACCAGCGGCTCGGCATGCCCATCGACGAAGCCGTACTGAGCGCGCTTGAGATGGCGCTCGATGGCGACCTGCTGCGAAGCCTGGCGCCGATCTTCGGGAATCCAAAGCTCCCATTCCTCCGGGTGCACGTGGTCGGTCACGGCATACGAGCCGGTCTCGATCAACTCGGCGTAGTAGATCGTCGCGCTGGGCCGGAGGATCCAGTCAAGCCGGTTGAAGGCATGCCCGGCGCGCTCGATCAGCGGCTCCGAGGGATCGGTGACGGCGAGATAGTAGTTGCTCGCATAGCTCGATTGCCGGGTGACTACGATCGTCGCCGGTCCGCTGCCGCCGCTGGTGGTGACGCCCGCCGGCGCGCCGCTGAGCGAGCGCGACCAATAGACACTGCGGTCGCTGGGGCAGCGGAGCAGTTGCCGATTGTTGGCATATTCCGGCCCCATCGAGCGCAGCCACGATTGAGCGATCAGGTCTTCGCGCACGCCGCCGCCGTGGGGAAAGCCCCACTTGGGCAGCCAGTTGTTGTTCTGCTGCGCGTAGAGCGTGAGCGCGATCGCCAACATGCGCAGATTGCTCTGACACTTGACGCTCTTGGCCTGGTCGCGGGCGCGCCCCAGCGACGGCAGCAGAATCGAGATCAGCAGCGCGATGATCGCAATGACCACCAGCAGCTCGATCAATGTGAATGCGCGGCGGCGCATGTCGGCTCCAGTTCGTACGGGCCATGCGCAGGTCGGACGAGACAACCGGCGCAACATCAAATGGTATTTCGAAGCGATCGAATCGAAGACAAAGTCACAGCGGAGGATGAGCTATCGGCGGTTGTTCGGCTTACCGTTCGTTAGCGCTCGGCGCGCTTTCGTTCGTGCGCCAACTCAGAACGAAGAAAAGTCCGGTCTGACACCGCCGGCGCGCATTGTGGTGCGGCCGCTGAGCACCGCTAGGCAGGGGGACCGCGACCGGACCGTCGGCAAATGAACGCCGAACGTGAATGGGTGTCGGCTACAGGCGGCAGGAGGACGATCGGCCGATCAAACGTCAGCAGCGCCACCGGCGTCGCCAGGTTCGAAGCATGAACGCCCAGTGCGAGATAGACGCAAATCGAGCAGTCGTCCGATCCGTCGTTGCATGGCGGTGTATCGGCCGGGCTTGACGGGCTGTTACAGCCTATTGGGCTTTCGGCATAGGCCGGTGGCGTCGGGAGCGGCGCGGCGGCCGTCATGCGCTCGCGATCGGCGCCGCCATGACGGTGATTCGAACAGCCGTCATGGGCATGGCTGTCAGGCCCGTCATGCGCGGCGCAAGCGACCATGCCTGCGTGCTTCGCGGCGTGTGTCGATGCCGTTGCCGCGTCACATGACCCGTGGCGATCGTGCCGATGGGCTAAAAATGCGGGGGTGGATATCAGCACAGTCAGCGCGCAGAGCGCCGCCGCTAGCTGTCGAGCGATGCGTTGGATGTCGATACGGCCAAACATCAGCGATTACGACTCCGGTATTACAAAATGATAACCAAGCCCGCGTGGCCGTCAAGCCCCGCCCCCCCCGGTGGAAAAAATGATCGCGGCGTCCGCCGCCGGCTTGAATCGAGCTCAAGCGCTGCCCGGGCGCGCAAGAAAGGGGGCTGGCGTCAGGTTTGTGTGTCGTTCTCTCCGGAAGCGCCGGTCATCGTGTTCGCCCGGCTGTCGGCATGGGGCGCTGCTGCCCCCACATGGATGAAAAGTGCTGGCGTGGTTGCTTTCGAACGTTCGTGGCTGCGCTGTTCGAAGTCGTCAATAGAACATCTCGCCCGATAGTGTCCAAGTCGCTAGGAAGAGCTGCCTTACAACCACGATGCAGTCTCCGGCCATGCCGCGCTTGCACGGTTTGTTGCCCGGCGAAGGCGCGGATCGTACGATCCAGCCATCATGGACTTTCCGGTTGCGTCGTCGACGATGGATCCGCTGGCCGCCGCGCGCGGGGCGCTCAAGAAATACTGGGGCTATGCGGAATTTCGCCCGTTGCAGGCGGAAGCGATTCGAGCGGGCATCGCCGGGCGTGATTCGCTGGTGGTGATGCCGACAGGCGGGGGCAAATCGGTCTGCTTTCAGATTCCGCCCGTCGTCGTCGGGCGGCTCGACGTCGTGGTTTCGCCGCTGATCGCGCTGATGAAGGATCAGGTCGATGGGCTGCGCGCATCGGGTTATCCCGCGGAGGCGCTGCACAGCCAACTGGCCCGTGACGAGGCCGCCATCGCCGAACGCCGGATTCATTGCGGCGAAGCGCGGCTGGTGTTCATCTCACCCGAGAAGTTGTTTGGCTCGCGGATCGTGGACGTGCTGCGACGGGCGCGGGTGCGGGCGATCGCGATTGACGAGGCCCACTGCATCAGTCACTGGGGACACGACTTTCGGCCTGAGTATCGACGGCTGGCCGAGCTGCGCTCGATTTTTCCGGAGGCGAGCATGCACGCCTTCACCGCGACGGCGACCCAGCGCGTGCGGCAGGACATCGCGGCGCAATTGTCGCTGAGAGATCCGCTGATGCTGGTGGGAGACTTTGACCGGCCGAACCTGGTCTACCGTGTCATGCCGCGCGAAGACACCGAGGCTCAGGTGTTGCAGATCATCCGTCGCCACGCGGGGCGCGCGGCGATCGTCTATTGCATCACGCGGCGCGAGACCGAGGATTTGGCGGAATTTTTGCGGGGCCGCGGCGTGCGGGCCGAGCACTATCACGCCGGAATGGAAGCGGGCGACCGCCGCCGGGCACAGGAGCGATTTTCTTCGGAAGCCACCGACGTGATCGTGGCGACGGTCGCGTTTGGCATGGGCATCGATCGCGGCGACGTGCGCTGTGTGATTCACGCGGGCATGCCCAAGTCGATCGAGCACTATCAGCAGGAAGCGGGCCGCGCCGGCCGTGACGGGCTGGCAGCCGAGTGCGTGCTGCTCGACTCTCCCGCCGACGCGATCAAGTGGGAGCAGATCATTCTGCGCAGCCGTGATGAGAGTGAGCCGGACCGGCAGGTTTCGCCGGCGGTGACGGAGTCGATGCTGCGGCGGCTGTCCGAGATGCGGGCATACTGCACGCAGGCGCGCTGTCGCCATGCGCAACTGGTGGAGTATTTCGGGCAGCGCTGGACGGCGGAAAACTGCGGCGCGTGCGATCAGTGTCTGGGGGAGCGCGAGCGCGGCGAAGACGTGTCCGTGCTGGCGCAGAAAATCCTGTCGTGCGTGGCGCGCTGCCGGGAGAACTTTGGCGCTGGGCACATCCTCGAGGTGCTGCGCGGCGCGCGCACCGCGGCGGTACTGCGGCATGGGCATGAGCGGCTCAGCACGCACGGGCTGCTCAAGGAGCTGGCCCCGGAGCAACTGCGCGCCGCCATCTATCAATTGATGGATCAGGGCATTCTGAGCCGCTCGATCGGCGAATTTCCCGTATTGAAGCTCAACGAGGCATCGTGGCAGGTGCTGCGCGGCGAGCGGCAGGTGCACTTCGCCAAAGCGCCCGCCACCGTCAAGAGCGCCGCGCGCGGCGAAGCCGACTGGGCCGGCGTCGATCTGGCTCTTTTTGAGAAGCTCCGCGCGCTCCGCCGCGAACTGGCCGGGCAGCGCGGCGTGCCGGCCTATCTGATTCTTGGCGATGCGGCCTTGCGCGACATCGCCCGGCGCCTGCCGCGCAGTTCGGCGGAGCTGGCCGGCATCTCCGGGATCGGGCCACAGAAGCTCGCCGAGTTTGGCCCGGGCTTGCTAGGGGTCGTGTGCGAGCACGTCGGGGCGCGGCCGGGTGCGCCGCTCGCGCCTCCGCATGCCTGCGCGCCCGAAGTCCCGCCGCCCTCGCGGGAAGACGTCGCCGCGCCGCGAGCAGCCTCGACCGAATTCGCGCCGCGCACCGGGCCGCGCACCACCCGTCAGACGGCGCTGCAGCGCTTTGCGGCCGGTGCGAGCGTCGAAGCGGTGATGCGCGAGACCGGTCGAGCGCGCAGCACCGTGATGGGTTACCTGGCCGAGCACATCGAAGCCGCGCGGCCGGAGTCGATCGAGCGCTGGCTTCCGCCGGAACTGCATGCGCGAATCGCGGCGGCGATCGAGCAGGTCGGCCAGACGCGGCTGCGGCCGGTCTTTGAGCAGCTCAATCAGGAAGTGCCCTACGATCAGATTCGGCTGGTCTTTGCGCACGCGGGTATCCGTCCCGCGCCACCGGAGAGCGAATAGCGCGGGAGGCGGTGGGGAGGCGCGGGCCGCAATGTCGGATGTCGCGACAATCTTTTGCGCCGGCACAATTTCCGACACGTTGTGACAGGTTCGCGCGCGCCGCGTTGTATCCTTAGCTCCGTGGCCGTCGATGATGGGTGTCAGACGGCCGGCAAACCCGATCCAGACGCGCGGCGTGGGAAGTGCCGCCAGCGAGAGGTATCCCAATGAATCGAATTCAGCGATTGTGGTGGTGTGGCTTGTTGCTGGCGACAACGGCCTGCGCGGCGCTGGCCGCACCGCCCAAGGAAAAGGAAGCGCCCGGCAAGCAACTGTTGCGGATCAAGCTCGACGGACCGGTGCTGGAGCGCCCCAAGGATGAGTTTGACCTGGATTTTTCAGGTATTTTCGGGGCGCCCAAGCCGCAGTCGCAGCGGCACTGGCTGACGCTGATCGACAAAGCGGCGCGCGATCCCAAGATCGCCGGGCTGATCCTGATCGTCGAAGAGCCGGTGATGAGTCTGGCCCAGGCCGAAGAGCTGACTCGCGCGCTGCGAGCCTTTCGCGCGACCGGCAAAAAGGTGCACGGCTTTCTCGACTATGGCACGAATCTCAGCTACGCGCTGGCGACCGCCGCCGATGACGTGACCGTGCCCGCACACACGGAGCTGTTCATCCCCGGTCTGGCCGGCGAGGTATCGTTCTACAAAGGGCTGTTCGACAAGATCGGCGTCGAGGCCCAGATGTTGCACTGCGGCGCCTACAAGGCCGCGCTTGAGCCGTACACGCGCGCCGCGCCCAGCCCCGAGTTCGCCGAGAACATCAACTGGCTCTTTGACGGCCTTTATGAGCGCTGGCTGGGCATGATCGCCGCAGGCCGCAAGCTCGACCTGGCCGAAGTTCGCAAGCTGATCGACCAGGCCCCGTTTCCCGCCGCAGTCGCCCGCGAACGCAAGCTGATCGACCACGTCGATTCCTTCGACGGCTTTCGACGGCGCATCCAGAAGCAGTATGGCGATGACGTGGTCGTGCTGAAGAAGCTTGAGAAGAGCGATAAGGAGGATATGTTCGATCCGAACAACCCGTTCGCGTTCTTCCAGGCGCTCAACAAGATGTTTGAGGAAGCCGCCGACGGCACGAAAGACCCCGGCGTCGGCCTGGTCTATCTCGACGGCCCGATCATGACCGGCCGCAATCAGCCCGACCCCCTCAGCGGTGAAACCTCGGTCGGCAGCACGACAATCCGCGCCGCCCTCGAGCAGGCCCGCACCGCCAACCACATCAAGGCGGTCGTGATGCGCGTCAACTCGCCCGGCGGCTCGGCCATCGCCAGCGACATCATCTGGGAGGCCGCGACCCGCCTGGCGCGCGAAAAGCCGCTCATCGTCAGCATGGGCGGCGTCGCCGGCAGCGGCGGCTATTACGTCTCGATCCCGGCGCACACCATCTTCGCCGAGGAGACCACGTTGACCGCGTCCATCGGCGTGGTCGGCGGCAAACTGGTCTGGAAGGGGTTGATGGAGGAGAAGCTCGGCATCACCACGACCGAGTTCAACCGCGGCAAGCGGGCCGGGCTATTCAGTCTCAATCGCAAGTGGTCGGACGACGAGCAGACCGTCATGACGACGATGATGGAAGGCATCTACACACAATTCAAAGAGCGCATCACGGCGTCGCGCGGCGATCGCATCAAGGGCCGGCTCGAAGATCACGCCGAGGGCCGCGTCTTCACCGGCCGCCAGGCGCTGGAGCGCGGGCTGGTCGACCGGCTCGGCGGGCTGCAGGATGCGCTTGAGCTGGCGATCGAGAAGGGCGGCCTCGACAGGAAAAACCATAAAATCTATCAGTTGCCCAAGCCGCGCGAGCTGGCCGATATCTTCAAACAACTGATGGGCGAGGAGCCGCACGACGACTATGCCATTCCGCTCGCCGGCGGCGGCGCCGGTCTGGCCCGCGCCACGACAGGCAATGATTCGGCCGTCGGGCCGCCACATGAGCCTGTCGCCGGGTCGACCGATGAGGGGGTTGCTGGGGAGTCCCGCATTGCGCGCGTTCTGCAGGCGCTGCCGCGCCTGCTGACGGCCGGCATGGCCGCGGGCGGCTGCGTTGACGTCGGCGGCGACGGACGCGCATTTTTCCCGCTGCTGGAGCAAGTTTCGCCGCATGTCGCGCAGAGCGCCCGCCGGGCGCTGCGCATGCTGGCGCTGCTGGAGCGTGAGCGTGTGGCGTGCTTCATGACGACGCTGCCGGCGATTCGCTGAGGGTTGTGTTCACGATCGGGCCGCGGTCACACGCCGACCGCGGCCGGTTGCCAGTCACTATTGCCAGCCCTCTGCGGTCAGCCAGAGAATGAGCGCCATGGCTGAAGGCTGGCACGGCGGAGATTACGACTACAACGCCCACGGCGTGGGATATGCAGCGCTGCGCCAAACCGATCCGCGTATTGCGGCGCAGATTCACGCGGCCCTGGGCGACGCGCGCACCGTGCTCAACGTCGGCGCCGGCGCCGGCTCATATGAGCCGACGGATCGCTATGTCCTCGCGATCGAACCGTCGGCGACGATGCGCGCCCAGCGTCCGCCGGGCGCGGCGCCGGCGCTGAACGGCGTCGTTGAGCAGCTCCCGCTTGATGATCAAGCGGTCGATGCGAGCCTGGCGCTCTTGACGCTGCACCAATGGAGCGATTGGCACGTCGGCCTGCGCGAACTGCAACGCGTGACGCGCGGCCCAATTGTCATCATGACGTTTGATCGGGAGGAACTGCACCGCTTCTGGCTGGCCGACTATGTGCCGGAATTCCTCGAGGCCGAGGCCGCGCGCTTTCCGCCGATCTCCGAGATTACCGCCGCGTTTCGGCCCGCCGCGCGCGTCGTCCAGATTCCGATCCCGGCGGACTGTCGCGACGGCTTCACCGAGGCGTTCTTCGCCCGGCCGGAGCGTTTTCTCGACGACGCCGTCCGCCGGGCGCAGTCGGCCTGGCGGTTCGTCGAGTCTGGCGTCGAGGCGCGTTTTGTCGCGGCCCTCCGCGCCGATCTCACCAGCGGCGCGTGGGAGCGGCGCTATGGCGATTGGCGCCGCCGTCCGACTTATCACGGGGCGCTGCGGCTGATCATCGGGCACGGGGGCCCTGGATAGGACGGCGCGATGAAGCGGGTCGCGCAACGCTCGGCGCAGCCGGCGCGGGCGGTGAACTGTGCATGCGCGTACAATCATCCCACGGGCCAATTGCCCATGATCCTGTGAGAATCGTCCGGCGGCGCGCTCCGGATCGGTGAGAGCCGCCGATACGAGCACGTAGATCTCAAGAAACGCGCAAGGAGGCCGGCATGAACTATCGGCGTCTGGGTCGTGCAGGCGTGAAAGTCTCGGAATTGAGCCTGGGCACCTGGCTGACGTTTGGCCACGGCATTTCCGACGAAACTGCACGCGCGATTCTAAGGCGGGCGTTCGAACTGGGCGTCAACCTGATCGACACCGCCGACGTCTATGCGAAGGGCGCGGCGGAGGCCTGTCTGGGCCGCGAGCTGGCCGGATATCGGCGGCAGGACTATGTGCTCGCGACCAAGTGCTTTCATCCGATTACCACCAACGTCAATGATCGCGGCCTTTCGCGCAAGCACATTTTTGAGAGCGTGGATGGCTGCCTGCGCCGTTTGCAGACGGACTATCTCGATTTGATGCAGTGTCATCGTCATGACCCCGAGGTCGAGCTGGAGGAGATCGTTCGCGCCTTTGACGATTTGATCCGCCAGGGCAAAGTGCTCTATTGGGGCGTCAGTGAGTGGCCCGCCGAGCAAATCAATCAGGCGTGTGACGTGGCCCGACAGCTCAACGCGCCGCCGCCGGTTTCGAATCAGCCGGAGTACAGTCTCGCCGCGCGGCGCGTCGAAACGAACGGCGTGCAGCGAAGCTGTGCAGAGCGCGGCCTCGGCATGATCGTGTGGAGCCCGCTGCGCCAGGGGCTGCTGACCGGCAAATACGCTGGGCAGCGCATTCCCGGCGACAGCCGCGCCGCCAGTGACAAGATGAGCGGCTTTCTCAAGACCATCGATCAGCGCGTAGTCGAGCAAACCGAGCGGCTGCGCCCGATCGCGCAACGGCACGCGTGCAGCCTGGCGCAACTGGCGATTGCGTGGCTGCTGACGCGGTCGGCGCTATCGAGTGTGATTCTCGGCGCGACCTCGGTGAAACAGCTTGAAGAAAACGTGGCCGCGACCCAGGTGCGACTCAGCGACGGCGACCTGGCGGAACTGGACCGGCTCTTCCCGGCGGCGGAATTTCAGTAGCGAAGCAACGATCCAGCGGCGTTGCGGCTTGACAGCAGTATGATCATAGACTCATGAATGCGTCGCCGCGGATGTCTGAAAGTCTGGCCATCAACGCGCGTTGCGGCGCACTTTGAATGAGGAGGAGCAAGCCAGATGGTCATTGGGCAAAGTCGATCGTATGGTGAACGCTCGGCGGACCGCGCTTCGACGCGATTGCGCGGGGGCCCACGTGCCGCTCAACGTTTACTGCGACATGCAGTGACGGCCATGCTGCTCGCCGTCAGCGGCTGCGAACGCGAGGCCGGCTCACCCGGGCCTGCCGACGCAAAGTCGCACTCGCAAGGCAGTTCCGCTCATCACGACCACACCCGGCATGATCATGATCACGATCACGACCACAGCCACGGTCATGAACAGCGCGACGAAAAGCCGGATGCCGCCGCAGTTGGGGCGGGGGCGTCATCGAAGGATGCCGATTCGCACGGTCATGCGCACGACGTGAAGCCGCAGCGCGGCGGGCTGGTGGTTGCGCTCGGCGATCATCTGGCACATGCCGAAATCACGGTGGACCGGCCGACCGGGCGCATTACGCTCTATGTGATGGATTGCGACGCGCGGGCGATTCGGCTGGCCCAGGAAGAGGTGCTCATCAAATTCCGCCCGCCCGCGCCGGAGCCGGACTTTGAGCTGCCGCTCCTGCCGGTCGAGGATTCCCTGACCGGCGAGAAAAAGGGCGACACGTCCGCCTTCTCCATTCGCTGTGACGAGCTGGAGCGGCTGAAAAAATTCGACGCGACCATCACGCAGATCAAGATCAAAGGGGTCGAACTAAAAAACGTGTCGTTCTCCTACGCTGCGCCGTGAGCGCCAGCCGAGGGTGTACTGTGGAACGTGTCAGGCCGCCGCACGGATGGCGTTCTCGTCACCGCTGGGCGCCAGTCGCGTGAGACGCGACGCGATCGGAGATTACGCCATGCAAACATGCACTTGGCCGGCAACAGTGCTCGCACGATTCGCAACCCTCGTCGCGGCCCTGGCCCCGAGCGCGTTTTCGGCGCAAGCAACGAGCGCGCCTTCGACGCAGCCCGGCGGGTTGCGCGCGTTGGACGGCGAGTGGATCTATGTCGAGGACCGCACCGAGGGCCGCCCTCTCGAGCAGTTGGGGCCGCCGATGTCCGCAAAGTTCTCCATGCGCGTGGAGGAAGGTGCGGTCGTCCTCAACGGTCATGGCTCCGGACACCGCGACGTGCGTGTCGCGCTCGACGGTTCGACGACTGAATTCGCCGAGCCAAAAACGACCACGCGCTACCGTGGTGCGTGGAAGGATGGCGTGTTCGAGTACCAGGTCGCGTTCGAGCGTGTGTCGGGCAACGCGCCCGAGGGGGCGATCCGAATGATCCGGCGGAGCTTCCGTTGCACGGCGGACGGGCTGCTCGTGCGCGTCACAGTCGATCCGTCCGCGGGGACTGAAGCGGTCGGGCTATACCGCCATGCGGAAGACATCGCCCTGCCAGCGCCGGCCAAGGCCGTGATCGGCGACCTGGCGTGGCTCGCCGGCGCGTGGGTCGGAACGAGGGTTGAGACGGGGTCGTCGATCGAGGAGCGCTGGGGGCCGCCGCTGGGGGGGGCGATGCTCGCTGCGTCGCGCACGGTCAACAAGAGCGGCAAGATGGTCGCGTTCGAATACCTGCGCATCGTCGAGCGCGACGGCGGGCTTGTTTACATTGCGCAGCCCGGCGGGAAAACGCCGACCGAGTTCGTACTCGCCGAGTTGGTCACCGAGAAGGGCTCGAGGCGCGCCGTGTTCGAGAACCCGCGTCACGATTATCCGAAGCGCATCGTGTACGAACTCTCGTCCGAGGGTGGCATGAGCGCCACAATTGGCTTCATGAAGGGCGGTACCCCGCGGCGCTTCGAGTTCAAGCGCGAGGGAAACTAGTGCTTCGTCACAATTGAATTTGCGGGTTCGAAACGAGGGTAGCATGGGCCTCCGGCCCGTGCGTCCCACTACAAAAATAGGCACGAATCTCATGCCGTGACGTCGGAGCTCCTTTCCACTTCATCCGAAAATTCAAACTTGACGAAGCACTAGCGGTTCATTCCATCTGAATCTGCCGTCCGCCATGCCGACGGCCTTTGCGTCGATATGCGTTGGAATCCAGTTTGGGTTTCAACATGCGAAGAATCACGCTCACGATGGGTGCTCAGGGCATGCCTTGATGGACGGGATGCCCTGGGAACCCGCGCATCGATCAGTTCGTGATGGATCTGTCATCAGTTCCAAAAGAGCCGCACGGCGCCCGACGACCCCGGCAGCTCGTTGGATATGCCCGGACTCCAACCCGCGCCGCCGCGCCCGAAGAAGAGACTTGGGAGGGGTGCGCCGGCGGAGATCGGCGGTGCGCCACTCCCGCCGGTCGCGGGGCAGAAAGCGAGTTCAGGGATGGGAAACCCGACTACCCTGCACGCCGGTCCGCGTCCGTGACCGCCTGGATTGCCCGATGAATCACTTAGGATTAGCCCTGAGACAACATCCACCGCACCGCCCGCGCCGCCTGTACCGGCCGTCAGTGGTAAGCAGACCGAGCTGGGTGAGGATTGCGTTGCAAGCGACGCGACTCCCGGCGCGCCGCCACGGCCGCCAAGGACTCTCAGCAGCGTGGTCGTACCGCGCATGATCGAGGAGGCGCCTCCAGTCGCGCCGGCTCCGCCAAGTTGCCCGGCAGCGCCGCCCCGCCCGACAGTTACCGTGAGTGTTTCACCGGGGAAGACATCAATGGAAGCGCGCAGGTGAGCGCCCGCGCCGCCGCCGCCGGCGCCGCCGGCGCCAACATCGTCATCGCACGAGGCCGCAATCACGAAGAACCCGGATGGACCATCGCCGCCGCCGCCACCGCCCGCCCAGAGATCGACGCCAAGCGATGCGATGCCGGGCGGAACAATAAATGAATGGGCGCCGGTGGTGTCAAACAACTGTGCGCCGGATGGTGCGATTGGAGTCCCAACCTGGAACGGCACCCAGAACGCGCCGGTATAGCCTTCGAACTGGCCGGTATCGGGCCGAAACCGGACAGCGCCGCGCACCACCGGCGGCGTTGTGGTTACTGCATGCGCATAGGCCGCGACAGGAGCGGGCGTGACGCGCTGACGCGGCGCGAGTGTGACGAAGCCCGTTCCGTCTGAACAAGGAAAACCATCCCCGTCGCGAACCTGAATGCTCAGGTAGGAGTCTAGCCCCGTCCCGGGCGCTGTAAACGGCAGGATGGCCGTAAACCGCCCCTGGTCCACCTGCACATCATCCGCGCAGGCGGTGATCGACACGGCGACGCCGCCCGTCGCTTGATCAAAGAGCGTGAACCGCAAATCGAAACTACCGCTGGCCGGCAAGCCGTTGGTCGTAAGCTCGCCTTGATAGGTCATCGAGGGCGGCTGTGCGACAGCGGCGCTGATGCAGGCAATCCCCGCAAGCAGCGGCAATCGCGCATCAACAAACTTGTTGAAGTTGAGAAGTGCGTGAAGCATGTCATCCTCCTGAGGTGGATCACATCAGGCCCGACAGCCTGTGCGAATGCGACGCAACTCGCGAAATCGTGGACGGCGTTGGGTGGCATGATCTCGAGGTACGCCGCGTGTGCATGCCAGGTCCACATGAAACATGCTCACGCTGAGTACAGCGAGAGCATGCCAAGCGGCCGCTCAAGCTGCCGGTAAGTTCGTAGTCGGAGTGGACTATCCACGTGCCGCCTGCGAGACGGCGAAGCTGTCTTCCAGCATCTGGAACTTGACGATCGCGCCATTGCTCACGGTAAGCACAATTGCGAAGTCTGTTTCGACGATCTTCCCCGTACGCGTGAGCCGAGACACAAGTGAGCCAAGGATTACTGCGCGGCTGTCGCTTGCGAGGATGTCGTGGACGCTGAAGTTGATCCGTTCGATCATGTCGCGCGAATTGCGCACAAAGTCGGTAACGGCTGATCGTCCAGAACTTCTACCGATCCAAGGAAGAACGTCGGCATCGCCGGCTACTTCCCACTCCAGGTCATTGCTGAACAGTTCGGCAATCGTCTCGGGTTCGGCGAGCTCGCCCATGAGGCGAAGAAACTCCTGCGCCAAGTGCATGTGGTCGATTCTGCTCATCGGGCTCTCTCGCGCAGTGCTGCCGCCCGATCTGACGTTCAACTCCACCCGCGCCACCGACCAGGGCTCGTTCAATCCCAAAACCTGCTGATACAGCTCCGCATCCCGCATCGCGACCTCCTACAGGTCGCCTTCTATACCCGATCCTTTACTTATGCTAATCCTGGAAGGACCTAAAATCAATACCGGCTGATCGACGCCGCCGGTGAATTTTCAGGCCAACGCGAGCTCGAAGACATGCCGACGCAAAGGCCGTCGGCATGGCACCCAACGGAGTACGATCGTGCGCGCGGCTACTCCTCATTCGGCCGTGGGCCGCCGCTGTTGCGAAGCGGGCGGCGTCCGCGCGGAGGCGCTCCGCTGGGGCGCGCGTCGACGGGGTGCCCGTCGCCGGAGCGCGGCTCGTCCTCGGCGGGTTGAGGATCGCCGTCCGTGTCGTCGCCAGGCGGGCCGCCGATCAAGAACGGCTCCGTCGCGCCGCCGCGATCGTCGTTGCGATAACGTCCGCTGATGGCGTATTCGGTGGCGCGCACTTCGCGTAACACGCTGACCTTGATTTCTCCGGGGAAGGTAGCGATCTGTTCCTCGATCCGCCGTGCGACGTCGCGGGCCAGTTTGAGCGAAGAACGATCGTCAATCTTCACCGCATCGACGATGACGCGGACCTCGCGGCCGGCCTCAATCGCGTACGCCTGCCGGACGCCTTCAAAGCCGGTCGCAATTTCCTCCAGCTCGCGCAGCCGCTTGATATAGCGCTCCAGCGACTCGCGCCGGGCGCCGGGCCGGGCGGCGCTGATGGCGTCGGCCGAAGTGACCAGCGGCGTGTAGGGGCTGGTGGCGGCCACATCGCCGTGGTGTCCGGCGATCGCGTTCAACACCTGGGGGGCTTCAGCGAAACGCTTGGCGAACTCGTGCCCGGTGCGCGTGTGGCTGCCCTGGGCCTCGTCATGGGTGATGGCCTTGCCGATGTCGTGGAGCAGACCGCAGCGGCGCGCCATGGCGGCGTCGAGACCGAGTTCATCGGCCATCAGCGCGCAGAGATGCGCGACCTCAACGCTGTGCTTGAGCACATTCTGCCCATAGCTCGTGCGATAGTGCAGCCGTCCAAGCAATTCGACAATCTTGCGGTGCAGGCCGGGCACGTTGGCGGACTGGGCCGCCTGCCGGCCGGCCTCGAACGCGCGCTGCTCGACTTCCTTCTGCGTCTCAGCGACGAGTTCCTCGATGCGCGTCGGATGAATGCGCCCATCCTTGATCAGCCGTTCGAGCGCCAGCCGCGCCACCTCGCGCCGGACCGGATCAAAGCACGAGACCGTGACGATGCCCGGAGTGTCATCGACGATCACTTCTACGCCGGTCGCCTTTTCAAACGCCCGGATGTTTCGTCCCTCGCGACCGATCACGCGCCCCTTCATCTCGTCGTTGGGCACGTCGATCGTGTTCACGACCGATTCGCAGGTGTGCTCGGCGGCATAACGCTGAATCGCATTGATGACGATGTAGCGGGCACGCTCGCGGGCGTTTTCTTCGGCGGCGCCGATCAGCCGATCGACGATCTGGCCGGCCTCGATCTCGACCTCCTGCTCAAAGCGCTTCAAGCAGGCGGCGCGGGCCTGCTCCGGCGTCATTTTCGTGATGCGGAGCAGTTCGCCGCGCTGTAGCGAGAGCATGTCGTTGAGCGCGGCCTGCTTGCGTTCGAACTCCTGCTCGGTCTGGGCGAGCTTTTGCTCGGCCAGCTCGATCTTGCGCTCCTTGGTGACGAGCACCTCCATCTTTTGTTCGAGCGCGTCTTCGCGTTTTTGCAGTCGGCGATCGGATTCCTTCAGCTCCTTACGGGTTTCGGCGGTCTGTTCCTCGAATCGTTTGACCGATTCAACATACTTGCGCTGCGCCTCGACATCGGCGGCGGCGAGCTTGGCGTCGGCCTCCTGCTTGGCGGCAGCCACCAGCCGCTGCACGTCGGCCTGACGCTCGGCCAGCGCCGCCCGGCCGCGGGAGGTCGCGAGCATCCAGGTGACTGCCGCCGAGATAGCGGCAATCGCCAGGAAGAGCACGACCGCCGGACCGGTTTCGATCGCGGCGATCAATCCGTGTAGTTCCATCGATGATCCAGTTGATTGGTTGAAGCATGTCAAGCGGGACGGTTCACGTCCCGTACCCATGCAGCCCCATGACTGGCGAGCGGACCGCGCAGGCACGCGCCCGACCCGGCCCGACAGCCCCCGGATTGACAAGCCTCAGCCCGTGAAAACGACGAACATTCTCCGGCGTGCGTCGCAGCGAAAAACCCAATAAAAACCGATGATATTCATCTGCGCTCGCGGTGATGGCCGGCTGGGCCGGCCTCGCCGATGATGTCATGCTTACACGGCCGGGGGTTGAGAATCAGAAAGCCGACTCCACCAACCACAAGGTCCGCAATCGGTCACGGCTCTCTCGCACGCGACCGTAACATAGTTTATACAGAATCTTTGCAGACGCCAGCTTCACGCCGAAAGTGCCTTGGCCGGAGGTCGGCGCTGCCGGCGGATGGATGACAAGCTTTCGCTCTACCTAGCGTGAACGGGCTTCGCATTTCCTACGCTTCGCGTTCGGCATGCCCCGAAAGCAGGACGCCGAGCGCATTGCTTGCCACCCACCTGACGCGCCTATCATGCTGGCACATGAAACCAACACTGATGACTAGTGACTCCTCAATTGTGCGGCGCCGTCGCGGCGCTCGGGTCCTTCGTCTGGCGACCTCGCTCGCCGCGGCGCTTCTGGCCGCCCCCAGCAGTGGGTGCTTGTGGGAGCCGCCGGCGACCATCACGCGGGCCGATCTCGGCGCGTCTTATCTGGAACTGGAGCAGGCGCTCGCCGCTTCCCCGCTTGCCGAAGATCGCGTCGTTTCGGTCAATCGCCGCTTTGATCAGGCGACGATTGGGTTCTTCACGGGCAATCTGCGCATGGCGATCGAGCTGATCGACCGTCTCGCGGGCGAAATTCGCGGAACCGACCGGCGCGGCGTCAAGCTGCTTGCCGACGGGTTGAAGCTCAGCATCGAGCCGGCGGTCTTTGTGCCGGGCAGCGGCGCGACACCGATCGTTGCGGTGCAGTCGCAGTATTTGACCGACGTGAACGACGCTGCCGTGCCGTTGAAGCTGGAACTGCTCGACGCCGCCGGCCAGGCGCGCGTCCAACAGGAATTCGCGGCGACTGGCGCGCCGCTGGTCGATGAGCGCGTCACGTTGAACCTGCCGGCGGACCTGGCGCCCGGCGCCTACTCGCTGCAGGTTGCAACCGCCGATGGCTGTGTTTTTGCGCGGCGAACATGGCTGGTGGCGCCCCGGTCGCTGGATGACCGCCGCGCGGAAAACGAAGCGCGCCTCGCCGGGTTGCGCGTGGAGGGCGATGCGTTGCAGCGGGCCATCGAAACCTGTCGGGCACGGAACAGCCTGCTGAGCGACAACCCTTCGGAAGACAACACGGCCCAGTGGTTTTATGACCTGACAGCGCTGGCCGACGAAGTCGCGGCTGAGATCGCCGCCCTGGCCGAAGCCCGCAACCCCTATCAACACCGTGCCGGCGACACTTGGCGCGTCGTCAGGTTCAATGACGCCGACGTGCCTTTCCGCGTCTTCGCACCAGCGAGCGTGGCGCGCGAGCCGCGGCGGGTGCTGCCGCTCATCATCGCCTTCCACGGCGCCGGCGGCGACGAAAACCTCTTCTTTCGCGGCTACGGCCTGGGCAAGTTGCGCACGCTGGCGGCGGAGCGCGGCGTGATCGTCGCGACGCCGCTGACCACGGCGTTTCTGCGGGATATCGGCCCGCTTGAGTTGCTGTTGGCGCTGCTGCAGCGCGACTATGCGATCGACCCGGACCGTATCTATGTCCTGGGCCACTCGCTCGGCACGATTCCGACCGCGGCCGCAGCGACGCGCTTCGCCGACCGCATCGCCGCGGCGGCATGCCTGGCGGGGGCCGGCGCGCTGAACGGCGGCGACGCGCTCGCGCCAACGCTTGTCTATGTCGCGGAAAATGACGGCATCAGTCCGCCCTGGCGGGCGCGCGCGGCGGCCGACCTGGCGCGCGACGCGGGTCGCGAAGTCGAATTCCGCACGCTGGCGCGCTATGGCCATACCTTGATGGCCGGTGAGGTACTGCCCGAAGTGCTCGACTGGTTGCTTGTCAAGACACGCGTGACGCCGTCGGCGACCGCGCAGCGCGCTGCGAACGCGGCGGATGCGGCGCGAATGGAAGCGGCGTCGCCGGCCGGAGACCGTCCGAAAGACGGCCCATTGCGCGAGGCCGGCGCCGCTGCGGAGAGATCGCAGCCATGATGTTGCTCTTGATCGCGCATGCCGCCGCGACGTGGTGGATGGTCGGCCTGATCTGGTTTGTGCAGGTGGTGCACTATCCGCTGATGGGGCGTGTCGGCCCGGAGCAGATGATCTCGTATGAGCTGGCCCATCAGAGCCGGACGTCGCTGGTGGTCGGGCCGCCGATGTTGGTCGAGTTTGTGACCGCGGCGCTGTTGGTCTACCTGCGACCTGCCGCGATCCCCGCTTGGTCGGCGTGGCTGGGGGTCGCGCTGGTCGCGCTGTTGTGGCTTTCAACTGCGGTGTTGCAAGTGCCGCAACATGAGCGCCTGGCGCGCGGCTTTGACGCCGCCGCGCATGGTTTCCTGGTCCAAAGCAACTGGCTGCGGACGGTCGGATGGACAGCCCGCGGCGTGCTCGCGGGTTGGATGCTTGTTCGCGTGAACGGCAGTTAGGGCGGTTTCACTCATTCTGTAGCGTCGTGCGTCTCTGTCCGACGGTGTATCTTCGAAGAGTCACCGTCGGAAATAGTGAATTAGCAGGGCCGCGATCGTAGTAGCAGAGCCGCGACCGTGAGGGAGTGGTTAAGTTCTCCGTGAATCACCGCTTCCTTACGGTCGCGGCTCTGCTTAATCGCGCGGCTCTGTTTAGACGCGCCGCTTTGCTTGGGTGCGCGGCGCTGCTCGCGTGGGTGAAGAGGCCGGCCAATGCCGTAGCCCGTCATTGCGTCCGCCGATGCCGCACGATCGAACCCGTCGAGAGGTAGATCACGTCTTCCGCGATATTCGTCGCGTGATCGGCGATGCGTTCCAAATTTTTCGCGGCGGATAGCAGGTCGATATAGCCCGGCATGCTGGTGGTGTCGTGCGTCGCCTTGGCGATCACGTCACGCACAATCTGGCCATAGATCGCATCGATCGCGGGGTCATCGGTAACGACGCGCCGCGCCGCCTCCACGTCCTCGGCGGCATAAGCCTGCACGGCGTTGCGCACCATGCGGCGAACCAGCGGCGTCATTTGCTTCAGTTCGCCGCTATGACTCGATACTGCCTGAAGCTCCAGATGCCGGGCGCGCTCGGCGATGTTCACGGCGCAGTCGGCGACGCGCTCCAGATCGTTGTTGACCTTCAGGATCGTGCAGAGCAGCCGCAGGTCGACGCCGACCGGCTGATAGAGCGCCATCAGCCGAATGACCTCCGTCTCGACGGCGACCTCCTCCTGATCGACTTCGGCGTCGCGCGCCACCACGCGGCGCGCCAGCGTCTCAATCGGCTGAAAGATCGCCTCGCACGCCTCCTGCAGCATGTCCTCGACCTGACTGGCCATTCGCAATGAGCGCCGCCGCAACTCGTCGAGAAGATTGACGAAGTGGACCGTCATAGGGATGTGCTAGTGTAGGGCTTTTTCGCGCTGTGCACAAAAACCGTCCACCAGCAAGGGGAGGCGCAACCGGTGCACGGCATGTTCCCATCGGTTCGTGGCGAAACAATGCTCAAAAAAAGCGTCTCGCGCGGCGGGCGCCGAGGGCGTGCGGACGGTCCTTACTCTTTCACGACCTCATCGGAAGAAAGCCATCTCACGGCGGCTCGCAGCTCGTCAAGCTCCGCACGCAGCGCCCGGCGCTCCGCGGAGGCTTCCGCGCGGCAGCGTGATAGCTCCGCGTCGTACGCGAACTGCTGTCGCTTCGTCTCAGCCCGCAGCTCCTGCAGCGCTTGAATCAGCAGCGGCGTCAGCCGGCCATAATCCACGGAAAGATACCCGTCGCTCCCCTCCGTCACGACCTCGGGCACGACCTTCCGCACCTCCTGAGCGATCAAACCAAACTGCGACTCGCACGAAAACTGCCGTTCCGGAAACTCCGCCTGTCGCCAATCGAACTGCACGGGCCTGAGCTGCTCGACCCGATTCAAGCCGGCAGCCAGCGGCCGGATGTTTGCTTTCCAGCGCTCGTCTGAGCAGACGGTCCAGCCGCCGGTCGCACAGCCTGCTCCCAGTACATGGAGGCGGGTCGTGGGATTGTCGGTTCCCAGGCCGATGTTGCCGTTTCCGCGAACGGTCAGGAGCGGGATACCAAAGTACGTTTGGGCGCTGAAGACTATGCTCTCTGAGCCGCCTGCGCCGGCGCGGACCTGCAGCCCCATTCCCGCCCCCGCCGAGTTGCTGAAAAACGCCGCCGGCTGGCTGTTGCTGGATTGGATCGCGCGAATCCCGGCTAGCTCGGTCTGAATGCGCTCGACGCCGTCGGCGAAATAAGTGGTGCAGCCACACTGATTCACGCCCAGCGAGACGGAGTTCCCAGGCGAATTGAAAATGCGCAGCCCTTCATCGCAGACACGCAAAGCTGCCCGTCCGGCCCGGCTGAACGCGTTGCCGCCAATCTGGGCTGAGTTGAAATCAGAGCGCACAGCAATCGCCACGGCCGGCATGTCGGGGTCATGGCTCCACGGATCAACAATGGTGTTGCCCGTGACGGTCGCGCCCTGGTTGTCGTTGTACAGGTTGATGCCGATCGGGCTAGGCTCGATGATCGTGTTGCCGCTGACGACCAGTCCCTGCGTGCTGTGCACATAGATCGCGGCCGAGACGTTGGTGGCTGCGTTTCCGTGACCTTTGATGACGTTTCCGATGATCGCGCCGGTGGCCCTTTCACGCGGCGCGCCGAGCGGCCCTGGGGCGCCGGTGAACGAAATCCCTGGTAGCGCGGAGCCGTTCGTCACGCCGCTTTCAACCACGTTGCCGACAACCGTCACATTGAGCGGCGCGAAGCGCGGCTCTTGCGCATCGTCATCCGAGCATCCAACGTGGATTCCAAATTTGGTGCGGCGGGCCGTGTTTCCGACGAAGGTGATTCGCTCGCCTCCGTGCGTGTCATAGGCTTCCCAGTGGGGCACGTCTTCGACCACGTTGTTGGCCACGACAATGTCCGCGCTGCGCGGATCCGTCACCAGATCGCGGCCCTCAACCCGCGCGAGCAAAATTCCATACGCGTTCGGCGTCGCCACCATGTTGCGAATGATATTCTCCGAGATCACGCCGCGCACGCCCGAAAGAACGGTGATGCCCGCATAGTGGATGTCGCGGATGTTGTTTCCCGTGACCTGAAAGTCGGTCATGTGACGAAGATGGATCGCGTCAAAACCCCAGCGGCGAATTTCGTTCTGGTCGATCCGCAGACCGGAGAGCGGCGGTCCCAACGATGAACCGAGTACCTGAATCGCGAATTCAGCGGATCGCTGCAACTCGAATTGCGTTCCTACGAGCACCAGCCCCGATATCCGAACATCGCTGGAAACAACCACAAACAGGCTGGTGAAGCTGCTCGATTGCCGAATCTCCGAACGATTTCCCAGAACCGTCAGCGGGTGGTCCACCACCAGGGCGCCGGATACGCGGTAGTACACAGCCGGGCTTGGAACGAACAGGGTTCCATAATGGGGCGTAGCGTTCAGCGCGGCTCGAAAGGCTGCCGTGTCATCGGCCACGCCGTCGCCGACCGCGCCCCAGGCGCGCACATCCACCCACGGATAGGGCCCCTGGGTCACCAGGGATCCAACCACATGCAACTGCGCCAGCGGCGACGATGTTCCGATTCCGACGCGGCAGTTGGAATCGGTGGAGAGGCAGCGCGTCTGAAGCGCAAACGGGGCGGCGGAAAGTTGCGTTCGCGGCGCCAGTTTGGTGTAGGCGCCCGTGCCGGCGGGATGTCGAACGCTGATCTCAAGCCAGCGCGCTGCGCCGGTGAATGCGCGCGGCCCAAATTCCGCGGCGGTGTTCAGTTGGGCGCTGAAGAGTCCATCTGCAACTGCCAGCGGCGGCGCATGTCCCGCTGTCCCATCCAACACGATGGCGTTGCCAAGCTGGTTGATGGGTGCTGCGGCATCGCGGTCATCCCAGAGTGTGAAGATGAAATCGGTGAAGCCGCTGACAGGGGCCCCGCCCAGTTGCAACTGTCCCTGGTAGGTAAATGCTGGGCTAAGCGGGGTCTCGGCTCGTGCCAAGCTTGTGATGCTCAAGAGGACGAACCAGATCACCGGTCGGCGAACGGCGTGCATGAAAAATCTCCTTGATTTTCAGTATAAGCGTTCGACGCCCGACTCGATTCGCGCTCTGTGCCCCTCTCTACGCCGTCGTTCATGGGCTTGTTGTCGATTTTCGGATCGGCGCGGTGGGCGTGCTGTGATCAGAGATCCCCCAGAAGCCGGTTTCTGCGAGGAGAATTCGTTCAATTCTGGGAGTTTCGTACGGTGTTCGCCGAATCGGGCGGCACTGAACTCGACTACAGGGCTACTGCCGCTGGGGCGGGGCGGCCGCGCCGGCGAGGATGCCGCCGTCGAGTGTGAACTCGGCGCCGGTGGCATAGGCTGATTCGTCAGAGGCCAGGTAGACGGCCAACGCCGCAACTTCCTCGACGGTGCCGAACCTCCGCAGCGGCACCTCCGCGCAGAAATCCGCCAGCCGCGCGGCTCGCTCCGGACCGTCGCCCAGCAGCGCATCCCACATCGGCGTCAGGATCGCCGCCGGCTGAATCACGTTGCAGCGAATGTGTAGGCCCTGTTCAGCGCAGTAGAGCGCCACTGATTTGGTGTGATTGCGCACGGCCGCCTTGCTCGAAGCATACGCCGCCGCCCCGGGAATGCCGACGATGCCCGAGCGTGAACCCAGGTTGATGATCGAGCCGGCGCCGCCGCGGCGCATCGCGCGGATCGCATGGCGGCAGCCGAGAAATACGCCATCCAGATTGGTCGCATGAACAGCGTGCCAGTCGGCGAGTGCGGCATGCTCCGGATCGTGCGGACCGACAGCTTCATCAAAACCCGTGATGCCGGCGTTATTGACCAGCACGTCGAGCCGGCCGCGGCGCGCCACGATGTCGCCGGTCACGCGTTCCCAATCGGCTTCGCTGCGCACATCCAGCCGTTGATACTCCGCCGCCGGGCCGAGCGAGTCCGCGACGGCCTGCCCCATTTCGTCGCGGATATCGGTCAGCACCACCGCCGCGCCTTGGGCGCAAAAGGCCCGCGCGATCGCGGCGCCGATGCCGCGCGCCGCCCCCGTAATCAATGCGATTTTTCGCACCAATCGTGCCATTGTTTGTAAATTGCAGGCCGAAACTCAGAAACGTGCGCCTCGTACGAGGAGTCGCCGCGGCACGCGGACGGCCCCTTTACTTAACGAAGCCGCCGTCAGGGGCACTCCGGTACGCGGGGTCAGCCGCGAGCGCCCTCTTCGAATTGCTTGATCTTCTCGACGCGGCGCGCGTGCCGACCGCCCTCGAATTCGGTCGCCAGCCAGACCTTGACGATGCTCTGCATCAGCGCATCGCCGACCAGATCCGCCGGGAGGCAGAGCACGTTGGCGTCGTTATGGCGGCGCGACATCTGCGCGGTCAGCTCGTCGTGGCACAGCGCCGCGCGGATGCCCGGGGCCTTGTTGGCTGAGATCGACATGCCGATGCCCGTTCCGCAAAAGAGCACGCCGCAGTCGGCCGCGCCTTGCGCCACGTCGCTCGCGACGGCCAGCCCGTGATCGGGATAGTCGCACGGCGCCTTGGAATCGGCCCCGCGATCGAGGACGGTGTGGCCGAGCGAGCTGAGCAGCGCCTTGATGCGCTCCTTGGCGTCAAACCCGCGGTGATCGCTGCCAATCGAGATCTTCATCGAGAAACTCCTGCACGCGCCGCGCAATCGCAGCCGAAAGCTGATCGCCGCAACGCGCGTATTCTTCCGGGCCGCCGCCGATCGGATCAGTTACCGGCGCGTCGCCATCCACCAGCGCGAGCTTGGCCAGCGCGCCCGGAACCAACTCGGCCACCGCCGCCAGATGGTCGGGCGTCATGGCATAAATCCGCTCGGCCTGCTGGATCAGCTCGACCGAGAGCGACTGCGAGCGGTGATTGCGCGCATCAAGCCCGCGCCGGGCCAGCTCGCGCAAGGTTCCGCTCGAAGCCGGGCTGCCGGCATAGGCCATCGTACCAGCCGAGGCGACACGATATCCGGCCCGCTCGAGTTCCGCCTCGGGCAGATTCAGCCGGCGGGCCAATTCCGCTCGGAAGAGATATTCCGCCATTGGCGAGCGGCACGAGTTGCCCGTGCATACCAAGAGCACGACGCTCTGAGCCGCGCGGCGGACCATGCGCTCATCGACCGTGCCGATGCGTTGCAGCTTCCACTCCTGGCCGCGCAGCTCGATGATCGTGGAGGAAGCGCCTAGCCGGGCCGGGCCGCCATCCAGTATCAGATCTACGCGCCCGGCAAGCGCGGCTAGCGCTTCGTCTGCCCGGGTCGGCGGCGGCGCGCCGCGCAAATTCGCACTGGTCGCGACGACATACAGATCGTCAGGCCCAAGCAGCGACTCGCACAGCGGGTGGGCCGGGCAACGCAGCCCGACCGTTCCCTCCCAATAAATCTCGGCGAGCTGCGCCGGCGGTAGGTCGCGCGCGGCCTGGGTCTCATGCGGGGACGGCTCCTCAACGATCAGCGTCACCGGCCCCGGCCACAGCTTCCGCGCCAGCCGTCGAAACAGCGGCGCCGGGTTGGACAAAAAACGGGCCGCATTCGCCGGGCGACCGATATGCACGCTGAATGGCTGCGAATCGGTGCGCGATTTCAGCTCGCGCAGAGCGCCAACCGCCGTCGGCGACGAAACATCAACCCCGACGCCATAGACGGTCTCGGTGGGAAAAACGACCAGCTTTCCAGCCCGCAGCGCCCTTGCGCCGGCAGCCGCGGCATCGGCATAACCCATTGAATCGTCGCATGTTATAACGCTTGTTGTCATGCTTGTCGCAGCACCTGTGCTGACGGCGATTGTGGATGGGCCTAGGCGCGCTGTCAACCGCCTTGTCGCCGACGATCCTCTATGGTAGTCTACTCGGCTCGGTATATGACGCCCAACGGCAGGAGTGCGTAGCGATGGCGATTCAGCCCGGAAAGACAATTTCGCTTGAGATCACGAAGGCGCCAACCAATGAAGGCGCGCGCAAGACGCTGCTGCGGCTGGCGCGGAAAGATCCCGCCATCGCGCGGCTGATGCGGAAGCAGGCCGCTCAACGTCCATCGTGGCAGGAGTGGCGCCGCGGCAACGCGACCTGGCACCATCAGATGAAAACTCAGGCCCCAGTCACGTTAAGCCCGGGCAATGCCTTTTCGCTGCGCGCGACGGTGTCGGTGCTGCGCGACCTCGCCAGCGTGGAGCGATTCGTGAAGGTAACGGCCAAGTAGGAATTGTGAATTTCGAGTTGCGAAAAACGAAGTGAGATTCCAGGCTTGGGCGCAGGAGCTATCGCCTTCTGACGTTATCGCTTTCGCACTTATCAGATCATGTAGCGTCGGCTCTCAGTGGACGACGGCGTATTCAGCCGGCCATGGCGCTAAACCGAGCCAGTGTCGGGTACGGAAGCCACGACGCTGCAGTCCAGTTCCCCGATGCTGTGTCTCCGCCGCCTAACCCAGCAACCCAGCCGTTCGGCATGACGTAGGAAATCACATCGGCCGCAGGCATGGCATCACTTGGCGCGCTTGACGTCGCGGCGGCGCGAGAACAGCCGCGCGAAAAGGCGCGTCAACCAGCCGCCGACGGGTTTGGCTACCGGCGCGATCACGGTTGACGCGGGCGCTGGATTCGTTTCGCTCGACGCGGTGCGTGCATTTCCGGCCGGGTTGACAAAAGGCTTCTGCATAGGCGCCGCGGGCTTCGTCGGTCTGGCCGCGTCCGCGGCGAGCGTGGCAGATTCCGATTTCCGAGCCGCCGCAGGCGAGACCCTTGCGGCGCGCCCCGCCCCCTTCTCAACGGTCGATTGCGGCGATTTCTGCGGCGGATCGGCGATGAGATCATCGGCGCCAAAGAGCGTATCACCCTGCATCAATGACGACGTATTTGCCTGAGCGACGCCTGACGTGACGAGGGCCGGCGGTTCGTCGGCCCGCGGCACGCGCATGACGTGGCCGCTGCGCGGGCAGCGCGCCCGCCGCCCGCCGGCCGTCTCCGGGAATCCCAGCTTCACGCCGCAGGCACAGCGAATTTTGATCTTCTTGAGGGCGGGATCAAGCGGCGCCGGCGGGACCGGCTGCGCCGATTCCACCAGAAACGGTTGGCGGCACTTCAAACAGCGCGTGCGCCGGCCGATCGCGCTCGCCGCGACTGTCATCTTCCAGCCGCACGGACAGGTGACGGAAACGCGGGCGGATTCGGCGGGGCTATCCAACATGGCGACCAACTCCATGCTCAGCCAAACGAGCGATTACCGAAGGAAATGCCTTCGAAGCGAAAATGTACCCCAGCCGGCGGCGATTTCCAGATCGATGTGGCGTCGCGCGGTCAGATTGCCAGATTCGACAGGATTTGACAGCGGCTGACGCCGTCGGTCGGCGTTGGCCGGCTCACGGCGCCGCGCTCAGCCGGGCCAACTCTTCAAAATAGTGCGGAAAACTCTTCGATACGCAATCGGCCTCACGAATCACCGTGCCCGGCAAGAGCGCGCCGGCCAGCGCAAAGCACATCGCCATGCGATGATCGTCATAGGTTTCAACCGCAGCGGGCGCAGGCGTCGCCGGGGGCGTGATCGTCAGGCCGTCGGGAGCCACGTCCACGTGAGCGCCAAACTTGCGCAGTTCGGTCGCCAGCGCCGTCAGGCGATCGGTCTCTTTGATTCGCAGATTGGCCACGTTGCGGATCGTCGTCGCACCGCGCGCAAATAGCGCCGCGACCGCCAGCGTCTGCACCGTGTCGGGCATTTCGTTGAGGTCGACGTTGACGCCGTTCAACGGTCGGTCCTGATCGCGGGAGATGGCCAGCCCCGCGCTGGTCTCATCCACGACGCAGCCCATCTGCGCGAGCACGTCGACAAAGCGGGCGTCGCCCTGGGACGATTCGCGCCGGACGCCGGCGACGGTGACGCGCCCGCCGGCGATCGCGGCCGCCGCCCAGAAATAGGTCGCGGCGCTGGCGTCCGGCTCGACGGCGTAGTCGGTGGCTACATAGCGCTGCGGCGCAGGCACGATCCAGCGATCGCCGTCGCCCGCCAGCGTTTCGACGCCGAAGGCACGCATGACGGCCAGCGTCATGTCAATGTAGGGCCGGCTGACGACGGGGCCGCCGACGGAGACGAGCACGTCATTGAGCGCGTGGGGCGCCGCCAGCAGCAGCGCGCTGATGAACTGGCTGGAGGGCGGCCGCTCAAAGCGCACCGTGCCGCCGGTTAACCCGGCGGCTTCGATCACCAACGGCGGAAAGCCGCTCTCGCCGACGTAGTCGATTCGCGCCCCGACCGCGCGGAGCGCGTCGACCAACTCCCCGAGCGGGCGCTGGCGCATGCGCGGCGAGCCATCGAGCTGATAGCGCCCCTGCCCCAGGCACGCGAGGGCCGTCAGGAAACGCATCGCCGTGCCGGCATGGCCGGCGTCCAAATGGGCCTCGCTGACCGGCCAGACCGGCCGCGCGCCGCTGACGCGCAGCGTGTCGGCCTCATCGAGCGCGGGGCTGCTCGCGGCGGGGCGGTTGGCGCTCGCACGGCTCGTTGCGCCGTCGTGCGCCAGGTGCTCGATCTGCACGCCCAATCGGCGCAGCGCGGCGATCATGCGGTCGGCGTCATCGGACAACGACACACCGCCAAGCGTCGAGCGGCCGTCGGCCAACGCGGCGCAAGCCAGCGCGCGATTGGTCAGGCTCTTCGAACCCGGCACATGCGCGATATGACCGAGCGCCGCGAGACGATTACGAAAAACGACATCGCCTCCGGCGCGTTCGAGCAGTGTCATCGCGCACCGGCGGCGTTGGCGGGTACGAGCATCGCTTGCTGCCTCTCGAAGCCTCTGGCGATCGCCGGCGGCATAGGCCGATGGGCTATGCGCCGACGATGGCCGCGACAAAACCGTCGATGTCGTCGAATGATACAACGCCGTCGTCGCTGACGTCGGCGGTCAGACGTGCGCAATTCGGCTGGGCCGCCTGATAAGCCGCCGGGCTGATCAGCGCGAGCACAAAGCTCTCGATGTCGTCGAAGTTGACGACGCCGTCGCAGTTGGTGTCGCCAGGCGCGAATGCGAACGGGTTGCGCGCGGCCACGATCGTTGCATCGTCGCGGCCATAGAGGATTCCACGGGTATCGGGCGAATAGGCAATCGTCAGCGCTCCGGCGGCGACTGTTAAGCCGAGGCTGCCGGTTTCGCGATCATACATTGCCACAGCCGCGCCGTCGGCCACGCGCCAAATTCGCAGCGAGCGATTCGATTCGCCGGTCGTGAGATAGCGACTGTCCGGCGAGAACGCGAGCGACTGCACCCGCCCGGTATGGGTCAGGGTGCGGAGTGGAGCGCCGGTCGCGATGTTCCAGATGCGTGCCGTGCCGTCATCCGCAGACGAAGCGACAAGCTCTCCCGACGCGGATACAGCCAGCGCGTTGATCGCTTGGGTGTGACCAGAGAGCGTGCGCGCGAGCGTCCCGTCAGAGACGCGCCACACACTCACGTCACCGCTGTTGTAGCCGGAGAACAGGAACTGCCCATCCGCGGAGAAAGCGAGCGCGTTGGCCCGCGTGGCGAAGGTCTGCACCTGCAAGCCATCCGACAGACGCCACAGCCGGATGGTCTCATCCGTGATGCTGCCGGAAGCGATGTGGGAGCCGTCGGGCTGAAAGGCCAGACAGTAAACCGGCCAGGTGTGACCGGCGAGCGAGCGGATGAGCGCGCCATTCGCGGGGTTCCAGATCTTCACGAGCCGATCACCGCCGCCGCTGGCGAGCAACTGACCATCGGGTGAAAACGCGACAGCGCCGATCCAGAAGCTATGCGCATTCCAGACATTCAGCAGGGCGCCATCGGCCATGCGCCAGAGGCGCAGGTTCGGTTCCATCGCCACCGATGCGGCGATTTGTGCGTCGGGTGAAATCGCGACGCCCTGAACCGCGGCGGTGTGATGGGTAAGCGTCGTGAGCTGGGCGCCGGTGGCGGCATTCCACAGCCGGGCCATGCGGTCCCGTCCGACCGTGCAGAGCCGCGCGCCATCGGGCGTCACGGCGCTGGCGACGTGTAAAGGATGCGTGACGCTGCGCAGCAGCTCTCCGTCGGCGATCCGCCAGACGCGCGCCGAGTTGTCGGCGGATCCGGATACGAGTGCAACGCCATCCGCGGTTACGCGCAACGAATGCACGGGACCGGTGTGTGCGGTCCACGTGCCGAGCGCGGCACCGCTGGTCACGTTCCAGAAACGAATCGTGCCGTCGGCGCCGCCGGTCGCGAGCGTCTGGCCATCGGTGAAAAACACGGTCGAGTACACGTCCTGCACGTGGCCAATCAACGTCTGCACGCGGACGCCGTCGGCGACGCGCCACAGATAGGCCTTGCCGTTGGCCGATGCGCCGGCCAGCAAGGCGCTATCTGGCGAAAACGCGACCCAGTGGAGCGGACCGGCCTCGCTCGAGAACAGCCGCACCTGTATGCCGGTCGAAGCATCGAGCAGCCGCACCGTGCCGTTTTGCAGCGCTCCCAGCGCCAACCAAGCTCCATCCGGCGACCATGCCAGGCTGCGGCTGCCGGTTGTGCCGTGCCAGCGGAGCGCGCCATCGGCGACGCTCCAGACGGCGACGTTGGAACCCTCGCCGAGTGCGGCGACCGATGCGCTGTCGGGCGAGAAGGCGATCGGTGCAAACGGCCCGAAGAAAAAGCGCGGGGTTTGAAACAGGCCGGGGATGGTGCGCACCAGCCGGCCCGTGGCGACGTCCCACAATTTCATGGTCGAATCACTGAAATGCCCGCCGGTCGCGAGCCATTGATTGTTCGGCGAGAATTCGCAGGAGAAGACCCAATCGGCGTGCCCGCCGCCCATCCAATCGATCTGCGGGGCTCCTTGTGCGAGCGCCGTCGTCGTCCCCATGCTCAGGATCACCCCCGCGCACCAGCCCGCGCCCGCAATCCAACCCCGCGTGGATAATCTGACGGGGCCGTCCCCGGTTGGTTTCGAACGCCCCTGTCGAAAGGCGGTGATGAGTTTACGCGGTGATGCCGCACTGGAACGCAGCGCCATCCGGCCCCATTCCACCAAGCCAGCCATCGATGTGAATCGCATTCACAAACACCTCCTGCTCGCTGAGAGTGCCCCGGCCGTCTTTGCAGCCGTGAGTGCTTGTATCCTACCCGCAAGGGTTCGGTTCGCGCATCAACAAATTCCTCCACTGGCAGCATGGCCGCTGAAGGCCCGAATTTCGCAGGTCGGCAAACTTGTTCTTGGCGAGGTTCTGGGCAAAACAAAGGCGCTCGGCATCACGCCATTTCAACACACGGATCGGAGAAACACGCACCGTCTGGGAAGCAGAAAAGGACGTAAGAAGCCTCGCAGCCGTACATCACGCCATCCACCTCGCACGACTTCGATGCGCCAAAGAAAGCCAGCGATGGGATTTGAACCCATGACCTGCGGTTTACAAAACCGCTGCTCTGCCAATTGAGCTACGCTGGCGCGGCGGCCGTTGTGGCCGATCGTCGTGGCGGCACGGGGCTAAGCTCGTCCGCACGTGACAATCGACGATGCTCAGCGATTTTACGCGGCGGGCATGCCGGCACAAGCGCGGCTTTCAATGCGCATCCGCCAGGCGCCGCTCGGCCGCGCGGGCGTGGGCTTCGAGTCCCTCCAGCCGTGCAAACGCGGCGACGTCGCGATAGATCGCCTCCATCGGCTTCGTGCCGGGCGCGTCTTGAGGCGTCGTGGCAAGCGGCGGATCGTCACGATCGATGCGGATGTATGTCCTCGTGCGCAGGAACGTCGCGACCGACAAGCCGCCGGTTGTGCGGGCGGCGCCGCCGGTCGGGAGGACGTGATTAGGCCCCAGCCCATAATCACCGAGCACCTCCGCCGCCCGCGCGCCGATGAAAAGCGCGCCATAGTGATGCAGCCGGGGAATGAGCTGATCAGGGTCGCTGACCATGATTTCGAGATGCTCGGGCGCGATGGTATTGGCGAGCACCGCCGCTTCGGCGTGCGAATTCGCGACGACAAGCCAGCCGTTGGCCAGCGCCCGGCGGGCCGTGTCCGCGGTCGGCAGCGTGGCGAGTTGCGCCGCCAACTCGCGCTGCACGGATTCGACCAAGCGCGTCGCCAGGACGATCAACAAGGGGGCGGCGTCTTCGTCGTGTTCGGCCTGCGCCAACAGATCGGCCGCAATCAGCGCGGGATCGGCGCTCTCATCGGCAAGGATGAGCAACTCGCTCGGCCCGGCGAGCATGTCAATCGCGACTGAGCCGGACACGAGTTGCTTGGCGGCGGTGACATAGCGATTGCCGGGGCCGACGATCACGTCACACGCCGCGATCGGCCCCGCACCATAGGCCATCGCGGCGATGGCCTGCGCGCCGCCGATCGGCAGCAGCGCATCGGCGCCGGCGATGGCGGCGGCGGCAAGCGTTACGTCGGTCGGTCTGGGCGAGGCGACCAGCACGCTCTCGACGCCGGCAGCGCGGGCGGTCACGGCGGTCATCAAGACGGATGATGGCAGCGGATAGCGACCGCCCGGGGCATAGCAACCGGCCCGCGCCATCGGTGCGACGGTGTGGCCCATGACGCCGCCGCCGATCGGCAGCTCCAAATCTGTGAGCGTGCGGCGCTGCGCCAGCGCAAAGTTGCGAATGCGCGCCGAGGCCTCTTCGAGAATACGACGATCGTCTTCAGCGAGGCGCGCCCGGGCCGCTTCGAGCGCGGGCCGCTCGATCAGCAACGGACCAGGGGGATCGTCGGCCGCCGGCCAATCGCCCCACCGCCGGGCCTGCGCGCGCAGCGCGCTCTCACCGCCGGTGCGGACGGCGTCGACGATGGCGCGAACAGTTGCAAAGGTCTCAGCGTCCAGCGCGTCGGGGCGACGCGCCGCGGCGAAGTGTGGACTGACGATGGGCAGCAAGGACGTGGCGCTCATTGGCTCCCCTGGGGTTTGCGGTCTCCGCCGCGACGCGTCAGGCGCAGCGCGCGGCGATCCAGCGCGGTTTCGACGTCGGTCAGCGTGGCGCCCGCGGTTTGCAGGCGCGTCAACGTGAAATAGAGCACATCGGCCGCCTCGGCGATGACGTGTTCGCGGTCACGCGCTTGGGCCAGCTCCGCGGCTTCTTCGCATAGCTTGGCGGCGAGGAGGTCGGCATCAGCCAGCAGCCGGGCGGTATAGGAGCCGGGCGACGCCTCCGGGTCGCGCGCGATCGCGGCAAGGCGCTGCTCCAACCCGGCGAGGCCGCCGACCGCGCCCCAGCAGGTCCAGGTCTGGCGATGGCAGAAGCCGGGGGCGCGCTGTCGCACCGTAAAGCGCAGCGCATCGCGATCGCAATCAAGATCGACGCGCCGGAGTTCCTGTGTCGCGCCGGACGATTCACCCTTGCGCCACACCCCGCGCTTGCGCGAGTAATAGACGCCGCGACGCTCGTCGAGCGCCGTGCGCAGACTCTCGAGATTGGAGTAAGTGAGTCCGAGGGCTCGGCCGGTCTCATCGGTGACGACCGTCGGCCAGAGTCCGTCGGGCCGGTCGCTGTTGAGCAGCGCCGCGAGCGCCGCAGCGCAGTCGAACGCGCCGGTGTAGAGGGCCATGCCGATCTGCGCGTCGATGCCGAGTTGATCGAGCGCGGCGATTTCGCCGACACTGCGGACCCCGCCGGCGACGGTGAGAGTGCATTCGCCGGCGATCTGGCGCAGCTCCCGGGCCAGGTGCAGATTGGTGCCGGTGAGCGTGCCTTCGCGCTCGACGAACGTGACGAGAAAGCCGCCGACGTACGGGGCCAGCTCGCGCAGCTGGGAGCGAACATCCGCGCCGGTCGGCTTGCGCCAGCCTTCGACGACGACTTCGCCGTCGTGGGCGTCCACCGCGGCGATGACGCGCTCGCGCGGCAGCTCGCGCAGGATTTCGGGCCGGGCGGCGGTGCCAAGAATGACCTTGGCCGCGCCCGCGTCGAGCCAGTGGCGCGCGGCCTCGACGGTGCGAATGCCGCCGCCTACGCGGCAGCGCGCCAAGGGCAGCAGCTCAGCGATCAGCGCCGCGTTCTCACCCTGGCCAAGAGCTGCGTCGAGGTCGATGACAGCGATTTCGCCGATGAGTCCGAAGCGCTCCGCCAGCGGGCGCGGCGCGCCGGCGGCCAGCTTCAGCTCGCGGCCGCGCTCAAGCTGCACGACCTGCCCGCCCATCAGGTCAATCGATGGAATGATCACAATCGCACCTCCACGCCCGCTGCCCGCAGCTCCGCCTTTGCCGCCGCCACGGTGAATGTCCCATCATGAAAGATCGACGCCGCCAGCACCGCGTCGGCCCCGCCGCGCAAGCCCTCGACCAAGTGCGCCGGCGTCGCCGCCCCGCCGGAGGCAATCAGCGGCGTGCGAATGGCACGCTTGACGGCGGCCAGCAGCGGCAGGTCATAGCCGCTCAACGTGCCATCGCGGTCAAAGCTGGTCAGCAACACCTCGCCGGCGCCGCGCTGCGTCGCCTCGGCGGCCCAGGCGACTGCATCGTGCCCCGTCCGCACCTGTCCCGATCGCACCACAACCTCCCAGCGCGAGCCGCTCGCGGCGGGGTCGATCCGCGCCGCGGCGTCAATCGCGATCACCACGCATTGCACACCGAAGTGTGCGGCCAGTTCGTCGATGAGCGGCGGCGTCGCGACCGCCGCCGTGTTGACGGCGACGCGGTCGGCGCCGGCATCCAGCAGCGCGCCG
>CAYQLG010000032.1:0-36126 GCA_964418235.1 uncultured Planctomycetales bacterium | reverse complement strand
GGTGCGCATTCGCTGGCCGCGCTCGTCAGCGCGCAGCCCGCGGCGCGCCGCGAGCGCATGCTGCGCGTGCTCTAAGCGATCAGCCGCAGGGCGGCGCTTCAATTCGAGCCATCCGCTCCAGTGCGCGCGGCTACTGCTGAAAGTCTTGAGAGCCAACCAGCGGCACATGGTCGCGCCGCGTGGCGTGTTTCATCATTGCGGTCGGTTTCGACCGACCTGCACACGATGGCGGCGCAGCGACCTGTGCGTGCTGGCGCACGGGTGGATGGTCCGCCGGGGATCATGGTTTGCCCCCATTTCGCTGCGCGGCTTTTCAGAAATGATCCACCATCCGGCGGACCGGCCTGACATGGAGGAGGAGTGTGTGAAGGCCCGTGGCCCCGCGACCGCTCGTGCGGGAACGGGCTGCGTACGTGTGGCTGTTGTGCTTGGGCAGTTCGCGCGGATGGCGGCGTCGCGCTGCGAGCGCTCGCGGTCATCCGTAGCGGGCTGCCGTTGTTTTTCGTGATGAGTGCTGGAAGTGCAAAGCGCGAAAGAACAAATCGCGCCGGAGACGCCGGTCTGGTATAGTCGCTGTCGAAAAGGCCGGAGCAACCGTCCAGCCACTTCGATTCAGGGACAGGCGGGATGCCGGTCCCAACCGGCGGTCATGTCTCACCCGGTGAATTTGTTCCACCCGGCAAAACGGGCCCACGCGGCGCGAATCGCATACCGGCCGCGCATACGCTGGGCTGGTCGATGCAGCTCAATCCCTCTCGATCTCCCCTTGCGAAAGGAGCGTGCCTACTGAAGAACATCATGACCTGAGCATCCAATCAAGCGCGGCGGTCGCTGTGCCGCCGCGCCGGATCGGCGATGTCCGCGGCGCGTTTGGGGCGCACCGGGCGGACGGTCCGTCGCGCACAGGCACGGGGGGCTGGAGTCAACATAGGAGGTGTGTCGTGTATCACACCCGATTGTGGTTCGCGAGAATCTCGGGGGAAATCCCAGGCCGGCGACGCGCGACGCGCGCAGCGCTGGCCGCGGGCGTTTTGGGGGGGCTGCTGGCGCTGGCCACACCCGCACCGGCGATCGTCGTGGGCATCAACATCGACGTGCATCAGAATCTGATCACCACGCCGGATCGTCTGCCCAACGACTTTCACATTCGCGGGCGAATTGAGTCGGGCGTGCCGCTGTCGGCGGGGGGCGGCGGCTGGTCCGATCCGCCCGTGCTCGTTGAGCATGTCGATGATCTGTTCGTGCTGTTTTCTCACACGATTATGCCCGATCCGGCTGATCCGCAGCAGAACTGGTATCTGATCACCGCCGACTGGAGCGGCTGGCCGGTCGCGACAGGCATACCATTTTGCACGGTCTTGCATCTCGGGCTTTTTTTTGACGTCACCTGCCACAACGTCATCATCGACGTGGTGGGAACCTGGACGCGCGACGGCCAGCCGATCGGTCATGCGCCGACGCTCGGCTTTGCAGTGCGCGATCAACTTACCCCGCTGGGTCAGATGATCCGTCTGCAGAATGGCGACCTCGATGGCGTCCCCGATCCGGGCGAAGTCGAGCTGCTGCTCATCGATGCCGACTTGGTCACGATCGACAGTCCCGAACGGCTTCAAGAGTTGCTCGGGCCGTCGCCGTTCCGAGAGCTGCGCGTCGGCGGCTTGCAGGAATCCTTGCCCTGGGTGCAAGTCTGGCAGGGCATGCAGCCCGTCAGCCCGATGAATCCGATCGTGGCGCAGCCCGACAGTTTCTTCGATGTGTTCCTGAGCGGGTTCGAAATGATCCGGCCGGAGACGCCGATGGTGATTCCGGCGGGCGGGTTTTTGCTGGCCCGCCAGCTAATGTGGTTCACCAGCCCCGGCGGCGAAGTTGAGCAACGCTGGATCTTTGAAATCCACGAAGCCCATCGCAGCGATCTGGGCGATGCACCCGACGGCTCGAACAGCTTCACGCTGCCGATGACGGCGTATGCGGGTGTGCCGGCGCGCTTCCCGACCGTCTTCATGCAAGGCTCGCCGCCGCACGGGCCGATTCACTGGAGCCCGCGGCGCGTGGCGTATCTGGGCTATCGCGTCAGTGCGGAATTCGAGGCTGACATCGGCCCGGATCAGGATCCGCAACTCAACCTCGATCCCTTCGGCGATCTGGCCGATACCGATGGCGCGGACGACAGCGTAGTCCTCCCGTTGAATCTGCCGAGCTGCGCGCCGGCCACGTTGGACTATCGGGTAACCACTGTCAGCGTGGGAACGCCGCTGTTCGTGAATGCCTGGTTCGATTGGAATCGCGACGGCGACTGGGACGACGTGCTGACCTGTCCAACGGGTAGCGCCGCGGAGTGGGCGGTACAGAATCAGCCCATCCCGGCGGCGCCGACGGCGGGCACGACGATCCACACCTCGACGCCGTTCTTGCCGTGGCATCCGCCGACGCCGGGACCAATTCCGCCGCTCTGGATGCGCATCACCTTGTCGGAGCGACCGCTCATGCCGGCGCCCGGAATCGGCTTTGGCGGAGCGGGGCCGGCGATGGGCTATCGCTATGGTGAGACCGAAGACTATCTGATTGAGGTGCTGCCGCCGGTGTATGTGAAATGGTCGCAGCCGCCGCACGAGCCGGGCGCGGGCTTCGATGCGCCGAGCGGTCTGTGGTGGCTGGCGGGCGGCCCGATCGGCATGAAGTGGCTTCAGTTGCCAAACGCGGCGTTGCCTGGTCTACATGCCCACGACGCACGATTGGGTCCGGCGTACACACAAACCACGCTGGCCGATCAGTGGGTCTGCCGCGGCGATCCGGTCAGCGATGTGCATTGGTGGGGCAACTACGAGCTGGACATCTTGGGTCAAGAGCGACGCGGAGCCGGCATACGCAGCTTTGTCGTCAGCGTGCATGCCAATCTGCCCGCGCTGCCGTGGTGTCTGCCGCTGATGCCTCCGCTCTTGGTGTTCCATCCGTCCTTGGATCAAGTGAATGAAACCGCCACCGGCATTCGCAACGCCGAGGGCAGCATGATCTACGCCTATCGGTATGTCTTGCCGCAGCCGTTCGAGCAAGCGGCCGGAGAGACCTATTGGGTTGATCTGTCCGCCCGCGCGAATGATCCGCAACGGCCGGCCATCTGGCGCTGGCAGGAAGCCGCACGAGGGCCGCAGCCGATCATTTGTCCGGCGGCGGCTGAAACGGATGGCTCGCCGTGGCGTTCGCTCATGTGGCCGGTCGATCCGCCGACCTATAGCGACCTGGCCTTTGCGATTTCCGTTGAGAACCCGGCGGCGGCAGTCAATCGCGTCGTCGCGGATGACTTCTGGTCAGACGGGCGGCCGATCCGGGCAGTTCGCTGGTGGGGCAGCTATCTCGATCCGCGCTACGCGCCCGATGCACCGTCGATAGATCCGTTCCATGTCGCGGACGGCTGGTTGATCAGCTTCCATCCGCCGCGCGGACCGAGCGCGCAGCCGCCTTGTCCGCCGGACGCGAGCGCGGGCAACGTCCCGAGCGTGCTGGGCGTGTATTTCGCTGCGGTGCCGAATGGTCTGCGCATTCGACCGACGGGGTTCCGCGATTGCCTTGGCCATGAGGTCTATCAGTACGAAATCGATCTGGCAAATTGTCTCTTGATTTGCAGCGAGCTTGATCCGCGCACCGAGCGCAGGCCCGCGCAGCCGGACCACTTCGCCGAAGAGTTTGGCCTGGATTATTGGCTCGACATTCAAGCGGTGGTGGGTGTGCGCTGGGAGACGATCGGGCCGGTCGGCGCCGTTCCGGTTCTGACGGGGCATCTGCCGTCGGACCTGCCCGGATTGGACGGTCAATTCTGGGGTTGGCACAGCAGCGCGGCAACCGCGGTTCCAGGCCTGACGCGCGCAGCATGCGCCGGTCGGATTGTCGATTGGGCGCCCTATCCGCCGAACTGCTGGAGCTACGGCGATTGGCAATCGCAGCCGTGGCTTTGCCCGACGATACCGCCGTCGTCAGTGCACTTGGCGTTTGAATTGGTGACGGACGTGGCCGTCGAAGCTCAGGCCTGCTGCCTGCCGACCGGAGAGTGCGTCAACGTTCCGCCGCTGGAATGCATCCGCCGGTACGAAGGCACTCCGCAGGGCGAAGGCAGCCGGTGCGACGCACTGCCGCCGCGAATTCTGGCGCAGCCGCTTGGTGCGAGCGTCTGCGAAGATGCCGGCGCGACGGTCGAGCTGACCGTCGTCGTCTGCGGCGCGGAGCCGCTGAATTATCAATGGCGCAAGGACGGCATCGATATTTCCGGCGCGACCGAGCCGACGCTGACGCTGGCTCCGGCGGGGCTGTCCGATGCAGGTTCGTACGATTGCGTCATCGGCAACGGCATCGGCCTCGTATCGAGCGACGTTGCGGAGTTGATCGTTTGGAGGCGGTGCGATTCCAACTGCGATCACGCGGTGAACTTCAATGACATCAATGCATTTGTCGAGGCATTGATTTCGCAATCGGAGTGGGAGGCGCATTACAGCTGTGACTACTTCTGCGCCAACGACACGAACCGCGATGGCACGGTGGATTTCGATGACATCGACGCTTTTGTCGTTTGCCTGGTAGGTTCGTAATTTCCCATTGTGGCCGGGCGGTAGTGGCGCCGCCCGGCTGCGGCGGCACAAATTCCCTGTGCCGCTTGCTCGATATGGCCAGGGGGGCTTGGAGAAATGCCATGAACTCTCGAAAGCTAGCCCTCCTGGCGGCGGCGGCGCTCTGCTTTTACTTCGTCGCCGCGCGCTCCGCCGCGCAGGAAACCATCACGATTGATTTTGAAGACCTCGCCGTCGGCACGACGGTGACAACGCAGTACGACGGCGTGACCTTTTCTGCGCCGCCGGATAGTTGCGGCGGCGATCCGCCGATTCGACCGACGATCGTTGATCCGTCTGGATCGACCTCGTCGGGAACGCACGCGCTGAGCGTCACCACGGGCTGTCCCGACTTCAGCCCCGACTATCTGCGGATCGTATTTGAGCGGCCGCAGTCGGAAGTGACTTTCGTGCTCGGCGGCAGCCCCGGAACCTACGCCATCCGCGCGTACACGACAACCAGCGGCTCGAGCGGCGAGTTTGCCGTTCCCGATGTGACGATCCCGACCGGCAGCAGCGGCGTGAATCGCTTTGTGCGCGTTACGCGCGCCGCCGGGGATATGCGTCGCGTCGAAATCGACAGCGTCGTCGATGAATTTGAAGTGATCGACGATCTGACGTTCGACTGTGGCGACGCCACACCGCCGCTCGCGGAAATCAGCGCGCCCTTGCCGTTGGCCTGTGTCTGCTATGGAAACACGATTCGCGGCACCGCCACGGACCCCGACGGCGAATTGGCAAGCTGGCGGCTCGAACGCAAAGCGCCTGACGCCGAGACCTGGACATTGATCTCCCTCGGGAGCACGCCAATCGTCGATGACCGCTTTTCGGAGTGGTATCCGAGCGCATCGGCGGCAGAAGGGTACTACAACCTGCGGCTGACGGTCACGAATCGCTGCGGGTTGATCAGCACGGCGACCACGATCGTCTGGCTCGATCGACAGTTTGATTCCTTCGCGGTGCGATCCCCGACCGACGGGCTTGTGCTGGGCGGCACAGTCTGGGTCGATGGCACAGCCTGGGATCATTGCGGCGGCTCCTTCACGGTCGAGTCGCGACCGCTCAGCGGGATATTCACCCCGATCGACACTGTCAACCCGCCGTGGGTGCTGAACGACCCGCTCGGCACGTGGAACACCGCGGACGGCGAGGTCGACGGCACATATGAGATTCGCGTTTCGGCGAGCGATGCCTGCAGTCAGGCGCCGGCGCCGATCGTGCGGACAGTCACCATCGACAACACGCGGCCGATCGCCGTGCTGACGTCGCCGCGCCGCTGCAGCTATGTGAATGGCGGCGTGTCGATTCGCGGAACGGCGAGCGACGCGAACTTCGGAAGCTGGTCGCTCTCGTACACCGGCGGCGATGCGGCCGATTGGGTGCCGATCGCGACCGGAATCTCGCCGGTTCTCAGCGGCGAATTCGCCACCTGGGACACGCGTGGATTGCGCGAATGCGCGTATACGTTGCGGCTGGTCGTGACCGATCGCGCGATACGCGACTGGAATTCGCTGCTGCACAACACACGGGAATACACCGTCGCCGTGAATCTCGGCGCGCCGCCCGTGCCGCGCGGCGACATCAACTGCGACGGACTGATCAACTTTGACGACATTGATGGATTTGTGGCGTGCCTGGTGGCCGGCGGCTGTGCGCCGTGTCCATAAAGAACAGCGCACGATTGCCCGTGACATTGGTCACCAGCGGATAATCGCGCAGCTTCGCAACGCTTCATTGCGCGGCGCTGCACAAAGCGAAACAAAAAAGGCAATTACGGGGGCAGTGAAAGGAATTGAACGGCCCGCGCTGAACAACCAATCGGCTTGTTGAGCGCGGGCCTCAGTAGGAAATAGGCAGGTTCTCAAAAAGGAGAACGATCATGCGAACGAATTTCTGGCGGCGCTGGGCGCTGCTCGCTGCAGCGCTTAGCGGCCTTGCTGATGGCGATTCCATCTTGGCACAGACCGAGAATCGGCCAAGTGTGCACAAACAAGATGCCACTCTTTGGATCAACGGCGACACGTCCGAGCCGATCCCCTTCGACCTCGACGGATACCCCCGCTTCAGGGACGACGCCGGCACACCAGACACGGGCCACGGCACGCCGCCGCTGGCAGACATGGGCTTGTATGAGTTGCAGTACTCCGGCCCGCGGACCCTGCACGTTCCGGCGGATTATCCGACGATCCAAGCCGGAATCGACGCCGCGGTCGATGGCGACACGGTGCTGGTGGCGGATGGGAGGTACACCGGCATCGGCAACAAGAACCTGGATTTCCATGGCAAAGCCATCACGGTTCGCTCGGCCAGTGGTGATCCGAATCTCTGCATCATCGACTGTCAGGGCGATGGGCGCGGTTTCTACTTCCATAGCGGCGAGGACCCCGATTCCATCATCGATGGTCTGACCATCACAAATGGTTACGCCTATCCCCCCTCAGTATTACCCAACGTCGGCCAAGGCGGCGGCGTTTACTGCTCTAACAGCAGCCCGACGCTGACCAATTGCACGCTGATTGAAAACTCGGCCGCCGACGGCGGTGGCGCTTACTTTGACTGCAGCAGTCCAAAGCTAATCATCTGCACAATCACTGCCAATGAAGCGTACTGCGGCGGCGGTGTTTTCTCCTACGATAGCAGCCCGAAGCTAACCAACTGCACCCTGAATGCCAACCAAGTTGATTACCACGGTGGTGGCTTTTATTCACACTGGCGCAGCAATCCATCACTAACCAACTGTACCCTGAATGCTAACCAGGCAGGGGGCCAAGGTGGTGGCGTTTACTGTGCGTGGAGCAGCCCGGCGCTGATGAACTGCACCTTGTCTGAAAACTCAGCCTATGCAGGTGGCGGTCTTTACTCGTTTTCGCTCAGCAACCCGACGCTGACCAACTGTATTCTGTGGGGAAACACGCCGAACGCGATTGACGGCGACGGGGCTACGGTCACCTACAGCGATGTCCAGGGCGGCTACCCCGGCGCCGGCAACATCGACGCCAACCCACAATTTCTCGATCCCAGCAATGGTGACTATCGCTTGTTGACCCAATCGCCCTGCATTGATGCGGGCAATAACGGGGCCGTTCCGCCCGACACGCTCGACCTGGACGGCGACAGCGTCACGACGGAGCCGATCCCCTTCGACCTCGGCGGATACCCCCGCTTCAGGGACGACGCCGGCACACCAGACACGGGCCACGGCACGCCGCCGATCGTGGATATGGGAGCGTACGAATTCCAGTATTCGACACCGCCATCAAACGCGATCCTGTGGACCAGCGGCGGTTTTGCCGGCGGCGTCAGCGGCCTGACTTTTTCGCCGGATAGCACGCTGGTCGTTGCGTCCGGCTCACTCGGGCCGCCAAGCCCGCCGTACGAAGAGTATGGGCACTATCGCATCTACCAGGTTTCGGACGGCGCGGTCGTCCGGTCCGGCGGCGCTGGCGCATACGTTTATGCAGCCACCATCACGCCGGACGGTCAATGGTTCACCTACGGCGCATTTGGCTACGGCGGCTGGGACGAAAGCTGGCTGATCTCGTCGCGCCTCGCCGACGGTAGCGGCGAATGTACCTGGCCGGGGCCGCACGACTTCCCCTATGCGCTTCGCTATTCCCCGAATGGACAGATGCTGGCGCTCGGTTCTACCAACGGACATATTCCGCCGGGCGGACTGGTCTGCATTTACCTGGTGAATCTCAGCGCGGAGACGTGTTGGGGATTATTGACATTCCCGGTGCGCGAGCTTGGAACCGGCTCAAGCGGACCGGCACTGTCGGTGGCGTTCTCCGCAGATAGCGCATATCTCGCCGCGGGCTACTCGAACCCGAGCTGGACCCCAGGCGGCCCCGCTAGCGGCGGCGTCGCCGTCTGGCAAACACCGTTTGGCGCCGCACGCTGGAACCAGGTCGGCCACACCAGCGCCTCGCGCGCTGTAGTGATCGCCGAAAACTACGACCTTGTCATTTCGGCCAGCGACGATACTACGATCAAGTTCTGGCGGCTTTCGGATGGCATTTTGCTGCGCACGCTCACGGAGCACGCCGCCGCCGTCACTACACTCACGCTGACGCCGAACGGCCGCACGTTGGCCTCCGGCAGCGCCGATGGCACGATCCGCCTCTGGCGCGTCGCGGACGGCGCGCTGCTCAAGACGTGGAGTGTCGAGACTGCCCCCGGCGTCAACGGCGTCGAGTTCTCACCCAACGGCCGTTTCATCGCCTGGACGCGCGCCGACGGAACCGTCGTGATGGCCGATGCCATTGCCTTGTTATCCCGCATCGGTGATCTGAACTGCGATGGTCAGATGGATTTTGACGACATCGATCCGTTTGTCATGGCGCTCGTAGGACAAGCCGCCTACGAGGCCGTCTTCCCTGCTTGCGACTGGCTGAGCGGCGACATGAACGGCGACGGCACGGTCAACTTTGACGACATCAGCGCATTTGTTGCCTGTCTCGCCATGGGCGGCTGCGACGGGCCACTGGCCGATCGCGACGAAGATGGTACGTTCGACCACGTGGACAACTGCCCCGATGTCTACAATCCCGACCAATCCGACACCGACGGCGACGGCGTCGGCGATGTGTGCGACAATTGCCCGACTTACGTCGTGCCCGACCAGCTCGTGCTCGACTCACATCTGCCGGGGCCACTGCAGCAGATGGGCGCTGCGTATTCGACGGCGACGGGAATGGTCTATCTGCTGGGCGGTCAGAACGGGCCGGCCACTTTTGACCAGATTCTGGAATACAACCCCGTCACGAGTCTGACGACCGCGAAATCGGCCCGACTTCCATATCCCATTCAGGTGCCTGGATGCGCGGCCGACGCGGCCGGCCGCATCTACCTCCTCGGCGGCCAAACTACCGGCGGTGCCGACTTGGACGGGGTCGTGCGGTACGACCCGACGAGCGACACGGTGACGGTGATGACCGCGCGCCTGCCATCACGCCGGCACGCGCCGGCCGCTGCGTACAGTCCGCGGGATGGCATGATTTACTGCTTCGGCGGCTGGCCGCACGCAGGCGATCAGATCGTGCGCTACGACCCGACCGCGGACCTCGCCACATTGCTTCCGGCGCGCTTGCCGGTGCCAACAAACGGAATGCCCGCGGTTGCCGACCCGCGCTCAGGAAAGATTTACCTGATTGGCGGTTGGCACTCCGGCCACCGCAACCAGATTCAGGAATTCGATCCCGCTACCGGACAAACGCTGCTCAAAAGCGCCCACCTGCCCGTGGGGATGGAAGGCGTGATGGCCGCGGCCGATCCGCGCACCGGCCGGATCTTCTGCTTCGGAGGCAGCTCTGCTGGTTCGCGCGTCAACACGATTCTCGAGTATGACGCCGCGGAAGATCACCTGGCAACGTTGACGACCACGCTGCCGCACGTGCTGGCATATGGACGCGCAGTCAGCGATCCGGCAGCCTCAATCTACTGTTTCGGCGGCTACGGCGCGAGCGCCGTATCAACTGAGATTATCAAATATCGGCCGCGTTGGGCTGACCCCGACCAGACCGACACCGACGGCGACGGAATGGGTGATCTTTGTGACCCGGTCGCAACAGCGCCGGGGCTAGTCAACTAGATCGCGACCCAGGCCCCGCCTGCGACAGCATCGGAGAAGCGAATGGCGGCCCGCCCTCTCACGGATATTCGAATGTCAGGAGGCTGGTTCGTCGCATCAAACGGTTTGGCCCACCCGCCGCCCTGCAGCCCTGCCGCCGCTGCCCAGCCGCACGGAGCGCGATGCCGCGGATTGTTGACACTTCGCGTGACCAGAGCTAGTCTGCCCTCCCTCTTGGAATGGTGGCGTGACCGGCCTCGTGTGCCTTGGCCGAGGAGCGATGCGACCTGTGCGGAACCCCTTCCGCCAGGCCGCACCGAATCGACGGGCCGTGCGGAATTAGCCGGCCGCGCCGTGTTCCATGGTTGCGCCGAATTGCGTGGGAGTAGACGATGAACTGCCGTCTTTGGACTGGAGCGCAGGCGTGGCTACGGCGGGTATTGCCGCTGGCCATCGCCTTCCCGCTGACGACCGGGCCATGCGTGCCGGCGGGGTTGTCGCCGGATGAACAGGCGGCCCTCCAAGGCCAGCTTGCGCAGGTCGCGGCTCAGCAAGTCGCGAGCGTCATTGGCGATCTGACCTTTTTCCTCCTCGACAATGCGTTTGTGCGGCTGGTGAATTAGTCGCGTCACGTGGTTGTGCCGCACGAGCGGCAATGCGTGGGTCAGGTAGCCGCCGAGGTTCGCCCGGATGCCAGTGCGGATCGGCGGCGCGTTTTGCGTTATTGCCGATGCGGCGGACGCTCGCCGAAAAAGCGTCGGAATAGACAACACTGTTGCACAGGCCCAGAAAGTGGTTTTTATGCACAAGACCCGGAAGTGGATGATTTCAATCCTGCTCGGCGGATGCTTGCTGCAACTGGTCGGCTGCCCGAGCGGGATTCAATCGCGCGATTTTGTCCGGACCGAGATCGCGCGGGTCATTGCCGATCTCACACGCCAGGCTTTCCTGCTGGGCTTCCAGCAGAGCACGACGGTCGGACAAGTGTAGCTTGGGCCGCCCCGGCGGCGGTGCGGGGCGTGGCGCCGCGACGGGCCGGCGCTTGGGCGCCAAGGTCTTTCGCCGCGGCGCGCCACGCCGCTGCCCGAACTGGTGGATCGAACATCCAGCGCGGGCGGGCATGAGTCGGCTTCGCTGACCATCGTCCCAGCTTCCGGCGAGAAGTGTTCATGCGGGACGACCTGGGTCATGCGCTCAGCCGGCCGGCCAGCCGGCGAATTTTGAACTGAACACGCGATGAAGATGCGCCTCCTATCTGGCAAAAGCCAATCGAGGAGCCTGATGCAGCGAATGACGCCAGCGCGATTCGTCACGCTTGTGGGGGTGCTGATGGCGTTGTGCGGCGCGCCGGGGCAGCCTCGCGATGGGAGCGCCAACGCAGCGCCGCCCGACCACGTGCAGGTCGTGCCCAGCGTTGACGTGACGCCGGCTTCGACTCTGGCGACCGGCACAACGCGCCTCGTCGCGGCGGAGACGGCAACCTCCGCCCCGGCAGAAACGAAGCCCCCGGCGCCGACATCGGTGACGTCGACGGATGGTGAAGTGGTCCTTTCCGGCCCGACGCTTGTGCAACTGACGCGGGGGCGGCAGGCCTATCTGGCCCGCGACCTCGAAACCGCCAAGACGATCTTTGAGCAGCTTCGCACTGAGCAGCCGAACAATCCGGCGGTGCTCTATTTTCTTGGTCTGATCTACATGGATCTGGGGTTGGAAGAGGCACTGCGAGCGGCGCAGGTCACCGATCCAAAATCGGCAGAAGCCCGCGCCGCGCTCGAGGCGGCCCTCGCGAATTTTCGTCAGGCCCGCGACTACCTCGAAAGCGTGACGCGCACGCTCGACCCCGAGCTGGTGCCGGTCGAAGCGTTGCTCGACGTCGGCATTGCGCAGCTTGCCGCCAGCGCCCCGGGGCGCATGACGCCGGAACAGCAGGCGGAGGCGATCGAGCGCGCGCGCCGGGCGGAAGAATCGCTGAGCAGTTATCTGGAAACCGAGATCGGCCGGACGGACCGCAACGGCTTTTTTTTCCGCGCGGTGGCCCGCTATCGCCGCTATGACCTTGAGAAATCAGAGCAGCCGTTGAGCGCGGCGGATCAAGACCTCGATCAGGCGCTGGCGCTGGCGGATCAGGATCAGTCCCGCGGCGCGCTCACGCCTGAGGAGCTGAATGATTTTCGCGCGCGGGCGCGCTATTACCGCGGGTTGAACAATCTCGGCCGGGTGAATTACGCCGATGCGCGCACGGAGTTTGAGCAGGTCGTGATCGCGGCGCCGGGCACAACGCTCGCCAACAACGCCGAGGGCATCCTCAAGAAACTGGCCGAAGTCGGCGAGGGCGGCGGGGCGCCGGCGATCATGCTGCCGGGCAAGCTGCGCTTCGATGGCGAGCTTTCGCTCGGCTATGCCTATGACAGCAATGTCATTCTGCTCGGCCGCGACACGCTCTTGCCGCGGCGCATTCCGCATGAACACGACACGGCGTTCGGCCTGTTGGCGGGCTTTGACGTCAGCCGGCAGTTTCGCAAAGGCGACGGCATCCTCGGCGAGAGCCTGAACGTCGGGGTCGGCTTCACGACTTCGCACACGTGGCATCCGAGCATCGTCGAATTCGACATCAATTACTACAACCCGCGCGCCTACGTCAACTGGGAGCCGGTCAAGGACTTGTTCATCGGTCTGCAATATGACTATTCCTACACGCAACTCGGCCATGCCCCGTTCATCTCGAGCAATCGCATCACGCCGGTGATCTCAAAAATCTGGCGCGGCGCGGGCGACGAGGGCCGCCGCGAGGAGGTTGCCCGCACCGATTTCTACTACGTCTACGACTATCGCGACTACAAAGACGTCCTGCCCGATCCGCGGCTCGATCGTGACGGAGATTATCACGCGATCGGCTTCACCCAACGTTTCAATCTGACCACGGCTGAGGCGCTCTGGCGCGACTACTACGCCGAGGTGCCCGCGGAACGCGAGCGGGATGATCGCACCAGGCCGGTGCAGATCTTCGCCGGCTATATCTTTCGCAATGAGAGCACACAGGGCGACGAGTTCGACCTATACGGCAACGGAGCGATCTATGGCTTCTCGCTGCCGCTGCCGTGGCGGCTGAGTTTCGACTTCCGGGGCGAGGCGACCTTTGACAATTATTGGCAGCCGAGCCTTTTTGACTTTCGCCGCAATGAGCGGTTCGATTTTTTCCAGCGGTATGAATTCGCCTTGTCGCGGATTCTCGTCGGCCGCGGAGAGTGGGCGGCGATGCAATCGCTCGAGGCGCGGCTGATCGGCTTCATCGAGCTGACGATTCAGGACAATGAAATCTGGGACCGGCTCGGACAGGACATCTATGACTATGAGCGCGCCGTGTATGGCGTGCGGCTGCAACTGAATTTCTAGGTCGGCGGGCCGGGCTGAGCCGCGGCCGGCGGGGATCAGGACCAGCGCCCTTTCCCTGCGGTGTTGGGCGACGACGCCGGCCGCGACGGCATAAAACCTCTGACGAGGGAGAGCGTGTATGGGTCGATGGATTCGACGAGCGATGGGCGCGGCTTTGACCGCAGCGGCGCTCGGCCAAATTGTCTCAGCCCAGGAACCGGTCATGATTTCCGGGCAAGCGGGCACTTCGGCGGGAACTTTTGCTCCCGGCGGGGGCGATGCCGCTCCGGTTCAGCCGGGCGATCCGCTCGCCGCCGGCGCGCTCACCATCCCCGCGGGGACGGACGTCTTGCTATCGGGCGGCGGGGAGTGGTTTCTGCTGCTCATCGGGCCGACGACGCTGACGCTGGTCGATGACGCCAGTGCTCCCTGGACGCTCGAAGCCGGCCGGCTCGCGGTCTTCAGCCGGGTGGCGGCGAGTGAGTTTCAGCGGCGCTTCCGGGTACAAGCGGCCGAGTTCTCGCCGCTCCCGGGCTGGACGCTCGCCGCGGTCACGAGCGAAGGAACCGCTGAGATCGCGGCGCTCCCGGCGGGAGACGAAGAGCTGACGCTCGACGTGGCCGGTGAAGTGATCACGCTGCCGCCGCGGAAACGCTGGTCGGCGGGCGCGAGTGATGCGCAGGTTGTCGATGTGGGCGACTGGCCGGCGCAGGCGGGCTTTCGGCTGGAGAAAATCGGCGCCCGGATCGCCCTTACCTCCGCGCGCACGGCGCGGGCCGATTTGCAGCGGCGCCTGATCGACCGCATCAATTACGTCGATCGCTTCGGCAGTCTTGAGCGGGTGGTTGAAACCATCGACGTGGCGGCGTTTCGGCCGGAGGTGCGGGCGCTGGCGGTCTCGGTGCAGCAGAACAACGTGACGACCGCCGTCCAGCTCCCCTCGACCGATACGACGACGTTTGCCGGCGCAAACGCCGTACCGATCATCTCGCCGGCGGCGCTGAGCGTCGTCACGATCAACGGCGGCGTGATCAATCTGAATGCCCAAGCGGGCATCCTCCTGACGCGCACCGGCAGTCGCGGGCTGGGCTTTGGCGGGCCGTCGCGGCTGGCGGTGCCGGGGCGCAGCGGCGGAAGCCCGACGCTGGGTCCGGCGGGATTGGCCGGGGCGCGCTGAGCGCCGCCGCCGCACAGACACGCGGCTTTTCTCGCGGCGTCAGGTATTACAAGACCGCCGCCCGTGCTTGGCGAAAAACGTAGGTCCGCTGCTTTTCCAGCGGTATAGTGAATCTCAGCCGTGGAAGAGCGGGTTATGCTGATTGACCCATGTTCTTTTTCAGAGCGAGACTTTGTTGATGCCTGACGGCAGCTTCCGGATGGCTGAAAATAGTATGGAAAATGGTCACGACTGCATGGTCACGATTTCGTTATGGGGTTGAGGGGCAAGGTGGCCTGCCTGCTTCGAGCCGGCGGGCAACCGCCACGACCGCTAACGAAAACGTGACGCTGAGATCGAGTGTCGTAGAGGTCGTAGAGATCGGATCGCACCGGCGCTTCGCGGCGCTGCGTGATGATGTGCCGGCACGCGTTCCGTGCTGATAGGTGTGAGGAAGACCCATGTTCGCAAATACGTCGTTGAATTCGAATGCACGCCGAGCGCTGGCCCTGCTGGTCGCGCTCCTGGGCAGCGCGGCTGCGCACGCGGCGACCGCCACGGTTGGCACGGTGACCGTCAGCGCCGATTTCGGCGCGGCGTTTGCGACCGCGGCCGGTCCGCAGGTGGTCGAGACGGCGGCGGGTGATCTGCCGACGGGAACGCTCATCATCCTGAGCGCGCCAGACGGCTTTGAGTTCGACGCCGGCGGCGCCTTTACGCCGACGCCGGTCATCGTCAGCGGCGCCGGCAGCGCCTTCACGCTCTCGGTCGATGCCCGCACCGCCACGACCATCATCATCAGTGTGACGGCGGCCAGCACGGCCCGCTCGCGCATCGATTTCCCCGATTTGCGCCTGCGCGCGACCGAGCCGGTCGCGGCCGGCACGACCGTCGCCACCGTCAACGTCACCACGACCGATGGCGATCTGCTCAATGTGCCGCTGATTAACATCAACGTCACGGCGGGCGCGCCCAGTTTGCTGCAATCGACGTTCGCCGCGCCGAACAGCTCCGCGCCGGCGGACGGCGCGACGCCGATCAACATGCTCGCGACGATCCGCGACGTGTCGGGCAATCCGCTTGCCGGGCAGTTGGTTTCGTTCGTCATCGCCGGCTCAGTCGATAGCGCCGCGATCAGCGCTCGCGTCGGGGCGGGGCCGCTCGGTGTGTTGACGGGCCTGACCGACGCCGTCGGCCAGGCGACGTTGATCCTGACTTCGACGCTGGCGCAGGAAGTGGACGTGCGTTTGACCGGGCCGGCCCCGGTCGCGATCGGGCCGCTATTCGTCAACTTCCACGCGCGCGACAATCTGCGCGCGACAGCGCTGACGATCGAACAATTTCTGCCGACGACCACGGCGACGGCGTTCTGGGAGGTCGAGGGGATTGCTCCGCTCGCGCCCTACACGCTGCAAGTGCGGCTCGATCGTCCGCCGCTCGGCCCGGCCCTCGGCGCCGAGGATGTGCTGCTGGCCGGCCCGCTGGGATCAACCCCCGCGGAACAGGCGCCCGGCGCCTATTTCAGCGCGCCGCTCGACCTGCGCACGCCGCTGAGCGCGCTGCCCAGCGCGCTGCGCGTTCGAAATGGCGATCTGTTTGCGTTGGATCTCGCGCTTGCCGGCGAGGCGATCACGACCGACAACACGGTGCGCAGCGGTCCGCAAACCGTTGATCTCGTGCCGACCGCGCTGGCGCTGACCAGCACGACGCTCGTCGCGGAGCTGAGCTATGTCGTGATCGCGCCGGCCGCCGTGCCCGACTACACCATCCGCTTTTTCCTCGACAGCAACCTCAACGGCATCTTCGACTCCGGCATCGATGCGCAGGTCGGCGGCGATCAGCCCGGCATCACGACACCCGGCGGCCCGCACACGGCCAGCGTCAGCTTTGCCGGCATCGTCGCCGGTAATCAGGCGATCTTCGCCCGGATGGACGTTCTGGGCGCCGTCGTCGAAGCCGCCGACGAAGCCAACCAACTGCAGACCATCCGCCTCGATACGCCCGACATCGCCGCCAATTCGCTCCGCGCGATTCCCGCGGGCGGCGGGCTGATCGCGCGCGCCAGCTACACCATCAGCGACGTGGTGCCCGCGAATCCGTTTACGATCACCATCGGTCTCGACCGCGCTGTCGGCGTCGACATCGCCGCGCTGATCGCGCCGATCGATGTCGCTTTGCCGGGTTTGCTGACGCCCGGCGTGCACGAGGTCGATACGTCGGATCTGATCCCCGTGCTCGACGCCCTGTCGCCGCGCATCGCCAACGGCGATCGGCTGGTGATGACGCTGGCGCCGGTCGGCATGCCGACCGATGTGCCGGGCAACAACACCGCCTCCGCCACGCCTTTTGTGGTCGATCTGGTCGCGACGGCCTTCGTGCTCAATGAGAGTCTCACGGGAGAATTGGCCTACTTCGTCGACAGCCCGGCGCAGGTTGAGCCGTATCAGATTTCATTCTTCCGCGAAACCAACGGTGTTGCGGGTTTGCAGACCGGCCCCGGCGGCGACGCGCTGATCGGTTCTGTCGCGGGGCGCACCGCGCCCGGCCTCGACACAGCCATTCAGGATTACGTGCCGAATCCGCCGAACCCAGGCGAGCGGGTCTATGCCCTGCTCGATAGCGGGCGCACGGTTCCTGAGTTGGCCGATCTTCCGCCGGGCGACGTACCGTCAGGCAATAACCTGCGCGACGCCACGCGCAACGACAGCGTCGATCTGGTGGCGAATGCGCTGGCGGTCGCTGCGTCCGAGACCAATGTGACCGCGACGCTCAGCTATACCGTGCAAGTGCCGCCCTCCGTCACGCTTGATGCCTACACGATCGAGCTGGGGCTCGACACGACCGGCGACGGTATCGCCGATGGCGCGCCGCTGACGACATTGCCGATCAGCGATATCGACCGCCGCCGGGCAGGCCTCAAAACCGCGGTCTTCACCGGCGTGCGGGCGCTGCTTGATGCGCTGCCCATCAAGGTGAAGAACGGCGATCGACTGGTGGCGGCCATTCGCCCGCCGGCGTCGCTGCTCGGTGACAACCCCGCGAATAACTCGGCCCGGCCGGAGACGCCCTTCGCGGTCGATCTGGTCGCGGGCGTGTTGACGATGACCGCAGGCGAAGGATTGATCGGCTACAAGGTGGAACTGCGTTACGACGTCATCAGCCCGGCCGAGACCGCGCCGTTTGTGATCCGCTTCGGCTGGGACCGCAACTCCAACGGCCTGATCGACGGCGCTGATGAATTGCTCACCACGCTTCCCGGCCTCGCACGGCCCGGCGCTCACAGCACGGGCGTCATCGAGTTGCAGGATGCGCTCATCCCGCGCGGCATCCGCGGCAACCAGAACATCGTCGTCCTGGCCGAAATCTCGACCATCAGCGAAGCCGACACCGTCAACAACCGCGTGGCCCAAAACGGCCTGTTCGTGCTCGACCTGGTCGCCAACCGGCTGGCTTTCCCCGGCGGCACCGTCCGCACCGGGCAGGATTTCCGCGCCGTCTTTGACTATTCCGTGCGCTTCAACCGCGCGCCGCAGCCGCTCGTCATCGCGTTTTTTGTCTCGCTCAATGACGCCGCGGCGATTGATCCGGCGGCAGATCGCGAGTTCGCCCGTTTCACGCTGACGTCGGAGGCGGCCGTTTCTGTTGGCGAGCGCACCCTCGACACGACGCTCAACATTCCGCCGGCGCTGGTCGATCGGTTGAATTTCTTCGTGAAAGCGCGGCTGGACGAAGTCGCGGCGCTCGCCGAGACGAATGAGGACAACAACATCATCGCCCTCGCCAACTTCGCCGACATCGGCGACTCGGATGCCGACGGCGACGGCCTGGTGCGCAGCGTCGAGGCCGCGCGCATCGAGGTCGCCGGTATTCGTCGAGCGGACGTGAATCCGCTCTCGGGCGCGCCGGTTCCGCCGGTCTTCAGTCAGTCATCCGACGACAACCCCGACACCGATCGCGACGGCATCACCGACGACGTCGAACGCCGCACCGGCACCAGCGCCGAATCGGCCGATTCCGACGGCGACGGTCTCGACGACGGCGATGAAGATGCCAATCAGAACGGCACGCTCGACGCCGGCGAAACCGATCCGCGCAACTGGGACACGGACAACGACGGCCTCTCCGATTTCGAGGAAACCAGCGTCGGATTCCGCGTCTCGCGCTATGCCCCGTCGTCCACCTCCGGCCGCTTCAACACCGCCAACGTCGTGCGGATCTTCACCAATCCGCGCGCCGCAGACAGCGACGGCGACGGCATCGGCGATTTTGAAGAGATCAACACCTACGCCCGCGTGATCACCGGCGAAAACGACGGCGCCTATGAGGTGTCGATCGGGCTGCAATTCATCCCGGCCCGCATCGGCCGCGCGGTCAACAAGCCCTTCCCCGGCTTCCGCACCGACCCGACCAAAGCCGACAGTGACGATGACGGCCTGAGCGACCGCGAAGACCCCGCGCCGCAACTCAACCCGATTCGCTGGGGCATCGATCCCACGAACGCCGACATCCTCAAAGATCTCAGCGATCGCGGCCTGCCCGCGCCGACCGCCGACCGCGGCCTCGCGCTGCAGGCGCTGCTGCTGAATTTTGACCAGGATCTCAGCGGCGGCGGTGACGGCTTCCTCGAAGCGCCCGATGCCAATGGCGACGGCTTCCCCGATTTCACTCGCTATAACGAGCAGACGATCGAAGCGTTCTTCCGCATTGACTTCACCAATGACGGCACGCTCTTTGACGGTCTCGACCTCGGCGGGCTTAATCGCGGCGGCGCCGATGATGATGAAATCTCGCGCTTCGGCAACTTCCGCGTGATCTATGCCAACAACGGCGCGCTCCGCGGCGACGGCGTCCTCGACACGCTCGACAGCAACGGCATCCTCATGCCGACCGACAACTGCCCGAATGAAGCCAACGCCGATCAAGACGACTTCGACCGCGACGGCCTGGGGGACGCCTGCGACGCCGACATTGACAACGACGGCGTGCCCGAGCCGCTCGATCGCGTGCGGCAGGGGCCGGGTGCGCCCGCTCAACCGGTCGGGCTGTGCGGCCTGGGCGTGATGCAGGCGGCGCTGCTGGCGGGCGTCGGCTTGCTCGCACAACGCAGCCGCCGCGACCGCCCGGCGGAGCCACGACCGTGAGGGAGTGGTCAGGCCTTGCCGGCTGCTCCGCTTCCTGACGCTCGCGGCTCTGCTTGCGAGCGCGGCTCTGCCAAAGACCGCAGCCGGCGAAATCGCGCCGCTCGCGCCCGCCCTTCCCACGTTCCCACCTTCCCGCATGCCTCACATGCCCCACGCCCGGCCGGCTGCCAAGCCGGCGGATTTCGCCTATTGTCAGGCTATGCCGACGTGGCGAAACCGGCCGACGCCGGCCGCTCGCCCGAACCAGCATGGATATAAAGGGACTTGCCCCATGACCGATAGCTCGCCCAGTAAAGACACCGTTGTCGCCGCGTTGCGCGCCGTCCTCGATCCACAGTCACGCCGCGATGTCGGCTCACTCGGATACGTGCATTCAGTCGCTGTGTGCGATGGCGTCGCGCGCGTTGTGTATCAGCTACCCGCCAACGTCGCGAATGCCGACATCCAGCACGCCCTGCGCGCCCAGACCGAGGGCGTCGTCGGCAAGCTGCCCGGCATGAAGCAGGTCAACGTTGAGTTCAGCGTTGTGCACATTCGCACGACCAACACGCTCCCCGGTGTGAAGCACGTCATCGCCGTCGGCGCCGGCAAGGGCGGCGTCGGCAAAAGCACGATCGCCGTGCTGGCCGCGATCGGCCTGACGCGGCGCGGCTTGAAGGCGGGCCTGCTCGACGCCGACGTCTACGGACCGTCTTTGCCCAAGTTGACCGGCACCGAGGGAAAGACGCCGATGCACGACGAATCGGGCCGCATCTATCCGCCCGAAATCGATGGCGTCAAGGTCATGAGCATGGGCCACATTGTCCCGCCAGATCAAGCGGTCGTCTGGCGCGGACCGATGGCCCAGAAATACGTCAAGGAGTTTCTCGATCGCGGCGCCTGGGAAGAGCTGGACTATCTGATCGTCGATCTGCCGCCGGGCACGGGCGACATCCAGCTCACGCTCGCGCAGAGCATCCCGCTGACGGGCGCCGTGATCGTCTGCACGCCGCAGGACGTCGCCCTGATCGACGCGATCAAAGCGCTGCGCATGTATCGCAAGCTGGGAGTCGAGCCGCTCGGCTTCGTCGAGAACATGAGCTATTACATCTGTCCGCATTGCGGCCAGCGCGACGACATCTTTGATCATGGCGGGGCCGAGCGCGCCGCGGCGGAGTTTGACGTGCCGTTCCTCGGCGGGGTTCCGCTGAACATCAGCATCCGGCAATTCGGCGACGCGGGCCAAATGCTGGCGAATTTCACGCATACCCCCGACCACGTGCGCGGCGCGCTCGAACACCTGATCGACCGGCTGCTGGAAGAGGTCGAGCGCCGCGCCCGGCAGGCGACCCCGCTGCCGCAACTCAAGATCAGCGGCTGAGGCTTTGTATTTTCACGTGACGCGGTTGTCTGGCAGAGCCGCGACCGTGAGGGAGTGGACTTCCTGGCAGAACCGCGACCGTGAGGGAGCGATTCGATTCAGCAACGGCCCGGAATAGCGACGGAGCGACGGAGCGACGAAGGGGAAGACCAAAGCCGCGATGCTCGCCTGGACCACGACTGGCTTGGCAATTCGTGACGATCAAAACCAGACGCCAGCGCATAAGTGTCGAGTCGTTTCGATCGGATTGATCCGGCGTGTATCGAGCCGAACGCTTCCTTATGGGCGCGGCGCTGCTGCAACAATTTTGGCAGCGTTCTCCGTGTACTGAGCGCCGAGGCCCCGCTTGCGATTTGTGCCCTATTCCGCGCGGAGCGCGAGGAGCGTGCGGTCGTCATCCGCGGGCCGCGACTGGGCGAAGGCGGCGACCGCGTCGAGCACGGCCGCAATGCCGCCGCGCGCCGAGCGCGCCGCCAACAACGCTTCGTCGAGCCGGTCGGCCCCGAACATGTCGCCGGTCGGCGAAAATGCCTCGGTGATGCCGTCGGTGTAGAGCAGCAGCAGATCATCCGGCCGCAGCGTCAGCGCGGCGCTGCCATACTGAAAATCCGCGGCTATCCCCAGCGGCAACCCCTCCGCCGCGTCGAGGCCCTCGACGCGCCCGCCGCGTGAAAGCCGGGGCGGATTGTGGCCGGCGGTGGCGTAATGCAGCGTGCGATCGAGCGGCGAATAGATCGCATAGAACGCCGTCACAAACGTGCCGGTGCCCGCAGTATATTCGTTGGCGAGCCGGCGATTGACATAGCCCAGCACATCCTGCGGCGGCATCGGGTCGCCCGGCATCGAATGAGCGATCGCATGCGTAATCGCCATGACGACCGCCGAGGGCGGACCATGTCCGCTGACATCGGCGATGAAGACGCCCCAGCGTCCATCGGAGAGGGGGAAGAAATCGTAGTAGTCGCCGCCGGCGCGTTGCGAAGTCTGGTAGTGCGCCGCCAGTTCCAGCCCTGCAATGCTGGGCAGCTCGCGCGGCAGGAGCGAGCGCTGGATGTCGCCGACGATTTTCATCTCGCGATCGAGCGCCTCGTAGGCGCTCTTGAGCTGATTTTTCAGCACGAGATTGAGCGTGCCGCGGCCGTACAGATTCGACTGCCAGAGCATGAAGGGCACGGTGTCGCGGTCGAAGTGCGCCCGATCGCGCAGCAGCATGAAGCCCATGTTGAGCACTTCGCCGTCTTCCCACTGCGGCATGCTTACGACCACCTGCATATCGCGGAGATATTCATGCGCCGGATCGTCGGGCCGCAGCCGAGCGGAGACATCCTCGATGATGGTCGGCCCATCAGCATAAAGCATGTCGCCAAGCAACCCGTGCTTGTGAACCGGCAACTCGGCCGACTGTTTCCAGGGGTTGATGTCTTCTTTCCAGGTGGTGCTGCGCGTGATGCGATAGAGCGGCGGCGGAAGTCCGCGCCGGCTGATCGCCACGAACTCATCCGCGGGCACCAGCCCCTCGCGCACGCGCCGGCCATAAAGCTTGGCGGCGGCGTGGGGATCGGTCTGTTTGCTCAATTCGCGCATCAACTCGACGACGAGCTGTAACTCTTCATCCCAGGGAAGGCGTTTCATGCGGAGATGATAGCCGCGCCACAAAACCCCGCGGCGTCGATCTTCGTTGGACGCGCGTTGGAAGTTGCTATCGCGCCAGTCTGCGGCATCACAATTTCAAGACAACGTGATAATACTCGACTTCCAACCTTCCCACGTTCCCGCTTTCTCACGCATTTTGCGACGCACGGGCCGGAGGCCCATGCTACCCCCTGCGAAAATCAATTCGAGCAGCGAGTGATGTTCTCCCTTTCCCACCTTCCCACCCTTTCACTCATCTTCCGACGCACGGGCCGGAGGCCCATGCTACCCCCTGCGAAAATCAATTCGAGCAGCGAGTGATGTTCTCCCTTTCCCACCTTCCCACGTTCCCACCTTCCCACGTCCCCACGTCCCCACGTCCCCACGTCCCCACTTTCTCACCTTCGCACATCCCGCGCCCTCTCATCAACCATCGCCGCGTCGAACGCGCACGAACTCCGCCAGCACCTCGCGACGCATTTGGCGTTGGCGCTGCTCGGCGGCGGTCAGGCCGCCGTTGCGGTCACCGGCGGTTGGGAAGAGCGATTCGTAGGAATAAAGCGCGAAGCCGCCGCCGCTGCGCAGGCAGTCGGCCAGTTGCTGGCGCATCGGCTCGGGTCGCAGATGCTTGTAGATGCCAAGCCCGGGAATGACCGGCGCGCCCGCAGCCAAGCGGCGATAGCTCTGCACATCGCGTTGAAAGACCGCGATGTCTTCGGTATAGGCCATCGGATAGACCGCGTCGACAAAGCGATTGCGAAGCCAGGTGATCGAGTTTTGGAGAAACGCGCTGCGAGCCAGATAAGGGTCGGAGCGCACCGCCGCCGTCAGCGCGGCGCCGGGTCGCACGCGATTCAGCTCGAGGCGGATTTCTCCGACGAGGCGCGTCAGTTGATTGGCGCGCCACTCGTCCCACGCCTCCGGCTTGTCGTCGGGTCGCAGGCCGGTCTCGCGGCGGTAAAGCTCAAGCGTGCGCGCGTCGCGTGGATAGAGGTTCTTCGCATTCGGCTCCACATCCCAGGCATAACGGATGTAATCCAGATGAATGCCATCGACGTCGTAGCGACCCGCGATTTCGCTGACGATGCCGACAATGTGGCGGCGCACTTCGGGAAACGCGGGATTGAGCAGCGCGTAGAAATCTCCCAACGGGGCGCGCTCGCCCTTGGCATTCATCAGAAACCAATCACGCCGCGTCTTCCATAACTGCTCCGGAATCCACGGCTCTTTCGGCCCCTTCCAACCAGGCATGACATTGATCCACGGCTCGAGGCGCAGGCCGTGACGATGGGCCTCCTCAACCGCGACGCGCAGCGGGTCGAAGCCGGGATCCTTGTAGCGGAATTCTTCCGACCACGGCTCAAATGTCGAGGGGTATTGCACCGTGCCCTCGCCGCGCACCTGCCACAACACCGTGTTCGCGCCAAGCTCGGCGCAGTTGCGGATGATGATCCGCACATCATCCTCATAGCGATAATGAAACCGCGCCACCCAGATCGCCCGCACGGGCGCGGGCAGCGCCGCCGGCGGACGGCGACCGACCGGCGTCCGCGCCGCCACCTGCTCCGGTGGAATCGGCTCGATCGTGGCTTCGATCGCGGCGGCTGGAGACGGTGCGGAGCTCGACGCCGGCCCCGGCGCGGTCGGCTGCGAAGCGGTTGGCTTCATCCAGTCGAGCGGGTTTTGGCAACCACCCATACCGACCAGCATGGCCGCCCCCGCCAGCAACACCGCCAGGCGGCGCAGTCCTCTGCGCGGCGAACGGTGATTTTCTGCCGGGCGCGCGCTTTCAATCGTCGTTGAGTTGTCGGACAAGCGTGGCGACGAGGCCGGTTCCATGACCACTCCTGCGGCTTCCATGCCGGGTCTTGCTGCACCGGCGTCGGGTTCGGCGCCTCGCGCCGCGCGGGGCCGCTGACCGCCGGATAGAACGGGAAATATAGCCGGTTCGCCCGGAGCGCGCGAACCCGCGCGGGGGTGATCCGCGGCCCGTTGCCCGTTGCGGCTATTTTTTGCGTGCAAGCAGTTCCATCCCGGCGACCACCGCGTGCAGCGTGTAATTCTCCGCCAGCCAGCGCGCCCGGCCCGCAACGTCGGCCCGGCACATGCGCTCATGATCTTCGCGTGAGATCACCAGGATCGCCGGCGGCCGTGCGGCCAATTCGCGCCACGCCTCGGTCGCGATGAACTCGGCGTGTGGGCCAAGCTGACCGAGCTTCTCAAAAGTCGTGAAGCGCGTAGCCGGCAACCGGTACGCATGCCGATAGGTCGCGGGGCTCCAGCCGACGACATAGATGCGGTCGGCCGGGGTTGACAGGGCGCGAATGACGGCGGCTTGGGCTTCGCCCGGCGTCGGCAAACGACGCGACAGCGCGTGCCATGCGGGCTTCTCGGCCCAGGCGCGTGTGTATAGCGGCCAGCATGGCACGTGATAGCGCAGCGCGCCGTAGGTTAACGCAATCAGCAGCGCCAACCGCGCCGGCCGCGCAACTAGCGCGCGCGCCCATGCGCCGGCGGCGTCCGCGTCGAATCCGGCCAACAAGCTGCGCAACGGCGCCACCGCGAGCAGCGCCAGCGGCGGCAGCAGCGGCACGAAGTGATACCCGCGCCGCCCCGGCCCGACCAGCGCCAGATAGCCCGCCAGCAGCAGCCACCCTCCGAGCAAACATGCGGCGTCGCGCGAAGAGGGCCGACCTGACTGCTTGCGCGTGGCCAGCCAGGCGCAGCCCGCCGCGGCCAGCATGAACCACGGCAGCAGCGGCGCGAGCGCGGGCCACGCCACCAGCAGCGCTCGATCCATCCGCAGCCAGGTGGCGTCATCAATGGCGAAGTACGCGCGGTTGAAGCGACTGGTGGCAAAGATCGCATCTGCGAGCACGCCTTGCGCCGCCAGCGCCATCGCCGCCTGCACGCCCGGCAGCGACAGCCCGACGAGCCATAGCGCCGCCAAGGTCAGGCGTGACCGCCGTATCGTCTGCAGCGGTGCGCCGCCGACGGCCACCGCTTTGCGATCCTGCTGTTGGCTAGCACCGAGCGACCACGCCAGATGCAGCGTGCACACCGCGGCGGCGGCGAGGCCCGATTGCTTGAAAATCGGCGCCGCACCGGCTGATACGCCGCTGAAGAGCAAGAGCATGTCGCCGCCCGCGCGCCCGCCGCATCCGCGTGCGGCGGCGGCGCCATTTTTTTTCAGCCATTGCAGATAGGCCAGCACCGCGCCGGTTTCACACGCGGCGACGAAAAGCTCGGTGCGATTCGCGCCGCCTTCCATGCGCAAGTCGGTCAACAGCAGCGCGCCGGCCAGCGCCGCGGGCAAGACCAGCGCCGGGCCAAACAGCAGATGTGCGAGCGCGACAACGCCGATGAACGTCACAGTCAGCGCGGCGGCGCAGATCAACAGCGGCCCGCCCGGCCCTTCCCCACAGAGCGCAAAGCCCAGCGCGTTAAGCCACCAGATGCCCGGCGGCTTGTTGTCCCAAAAGTCGCGGTAGGGCGCAAGCCCCTGCGCAACGCACCAGCCGTGATAGGCAAACAACTCGCTATCCGCCAGATCGACGCGCCAATGCACGGCAGATTGATTCAGCACGACCGCGACGACGACCACCACCGCCGCCAACCAGACGGGCCGTCGTGAAGCGCGCGTCATGAGCGTCGTTGGCACCGGACGATATCGTCGGACCAGCGCGCGGCCGGCGTCAATGGCGGCGCGCGCAGCGCGGCCAAGAGAATGTGGCGAGGGGCGAATGGAGCATCAACATAGAGTATCTAGTAGCGAGTGAAGAGTGAAGAATTGCGAGTGCGCGCTTCAGGCTGCGGCCGAGGGAACCAACGTCGTGCGTGCGAATCGTGCGCTGCGGCGCATTCGACGAACACGGCACGCTAAAATCCCGTACGTGCGAACGATTCTCGCTCACAATTTGGCACGCGTCGAACAGGCGATCTCGGCGGCTTGCGTGCGCAGCGCCCGCCAGCGGAGCGACGTGACGCTCGTCGCCGTCACCAAATACGTCGGCGTTGACGTGATTCGTGAGTTGATCGAACTCGGCCAGACCCACCTGGGCGAAAATCGGCCGCAACAACTGGCCGCGCGCGCCGCCGAACTCGCCGCGGCAGCGGCGGAATCACCCGCAATCCCGCTCGAGCCGCGCGCCGATCGCCCCGTCTGGCACATGATCGGCCACTTGCAGCGGAACAAAGTCAAACAGACCCTCGCGCACAGCCGGATCATTCACTCGGTTGATTCGGTGCGGCTCGCCGACGAAATCGCGACACAGGCGGAGCGGCTCAATCTCATCGCATCGATCTTTGTCGAGGTCAACATTGCCGGTGAGGCGGCCAAAGGCGGCGTGAGTCCACCGGAAGCGGCGGCGCTCGTCGCGCACGTACATACGCGCCCCACGCTCCGGCCACTGGGACTGATGGCGATGGCTCCGCTTGACGCTCCGGCCGAGTCCGCCCGCCCGCACTTCGCCCGGCTGCGCGGACTGCGTGACGATTTCATCACCCACGGAACAGCCCCCGTCGCCTTCGGCGCGCTCTCGATGGGCATGACGCAGGATTTCGTTGTCGCGATCGAAGAGGGCGCGACGCACGTGCGCGTCGGTTCGGCGCTGTTCGAGGGAATCACGCGAGAAATCTCGGAATAGCTCGACGGTTGCATGGGCTTTGATGGCCATGCAACCGTCGCACGATTTACCCGAATGATTCGGTTACTCGACGATTAGCTGCGCCGCCGCATCAACAGGCCCAGCGGCGCCAAACCCAGCATGAGCACGCCATTGCCGCAGGCCCCCGCGGCGCCGGCGGCGCTCGACGAGAGCGAGTCGGTGGCCTCATCGGTTTCCGTGGTTGGCGGCGAAGTGGTTCGCGAGGAGGCCTCGCGCAGGCTATCACGTTGGGCGCTAGCGCCCGCGGTGACGGCATTGCGAACCTCGATCGAGACGCGCTCGTCATCGCTGAGGTTGCCGTCGCTCACGAGCAGACGGAAGAAATAGCGGCCCGGCCGCACCGGCTGCCACGTCGCCAGCGGCGTCGTGATGCCGGCGACGGGCTGGAAGAAGTCGCTGACCTCTTCGGGCGTGAGATCACCGCCCAACTCGTTGGTCTGGCGCCAACGGAATGTCAGCGGGTTGCCATCCGGGTCGGTTGAGGCGGTTCCATCGAGCTGCACGAGCGAACCGACCGTGACTGTGGCCGAGGTTCCAAGCACCTGACCGGTTCCGGAGCGGACAACTGCGCTGGCGATGGGACGCAGATTGGTGGGCAGAGCCGAAACAACGTTGATCGTGACCGTGTCGGACGAGGGCGTCGGATTAACCTGGTCAGAGACGGTGACGCGATAAACGTACGTTCCGACCGTGCTGAGCAGGACCGTCGCCGTCGGGCTGGTCGCCGCCGTGCTGGTCGGATCGCGCCGCTCCGGACCGGAGAGCCACTCCCAGGAGTAAATCAGCGTGTCCTTATCGAGGATGACCGGGTCGGTCGCATCGAAGCCGTAATTGGTGCCGTCGAACGTCTGCGACGCGTCGAGCGTGATGGTGCTGTTAACGACGATCGTCTGATCGGCGCCGGCGTCGGCGAAGGGCGGCGGGTTGGGCGTGTTCGCCACGTTATTCAGTGCGAAGACGTTAAACCAAAACGTAAAAGCGGGTCGCGGGGTTGGAGTCTCGGAATTGGAGACATCCACAAAGACCAGCCAGCGCACGTCAAAATCGATCCTTTCTTCGAGGCGGGCCTGGTTGTTGCCGTTGATGAACGGAAGAATGTCTTCGACGATGACGACGCGCTGATTCGCGGGCAGCCCCGCCAGAAAGAATGGCCCGGCCCGAACCGTGTCAAACTCCAAACCTAGCGTGAGACCGTCCGATGAATCATTGGACCAGCGCGCCCCGACCGGAGAAGAATATAGGCGTTGCCCCAGGAAAAACGGCAGCCAGTCGCTGGCCTTGCGGACAAAAACCTCTTCATCATCGTCGATATCGACAAAATCAAAGTCCTGCACGACCATGCGAATTGCGACGGGCGAGCCCTCCACCGGACGGCTGTCATCCGTGAGGATAAAGCCGTTCAACGCGGGGCTGCCGGTCAGAACTTGATTGCGGTTATAGACCGAACCCGGCGGAAAAACATAAACCGTCATCTGCACGATGGTCGGCGGGTTTTCCGTCGTTTGAGCCATTATCGCCGCTGGAGACAAAAAGCCCAGCAGGCAACCTGCCGCAGTCAAGAGCCTGATATGAGTCGTCATGGTCGTCGACCTCCGAATCCGAACTTCACACTTATTCTATCCGGCCGGGCAATTGTCTCGCGCCCGCTTATTTCCCTCATGCGGCCACACCCGCCGCATTAATTCCCGAACACCTTGGTCGCGAAAACGCCCGCCCGCGTCGGCGGAGTGGCAATCGCGTTAAACGAGACGGTGATCGTCTGGCCCTCGCTGAATTCATTCGCGCCGGGACCGCCGATCGGCGGCGCTAAAAAGTAACCCGGGCGGAACGGCACACACTCAAAATCCTGCACTTGGGCGATCGTCTTCTGCCCGCCATTGCCGGTCGCACCCTCATACGGACCCGGAAAGCCGAAGAAGTTATCCGTCAGCGGCTCGCCATCTTCCAGATAGACGAACGCGACACTGTCGCAAGAGACGGGCGGCTGCTCAAAGATCATTACGCCGTCCGGCGTAATGATGTTAAACACGGCCGACGTGCGTGTGGCTGCGCCGCCCTCGTTGAGACGGACGCGCGTCGCCTGAGCCAGGCCGCCGCCGCCGCGGGCGGATTCAGCGGCCGGCCCATATTCGAAATTGCCGGCGTACACAAACGTGCCCGGGGGCAATGTGACGACATTTCCGACCGCGACCGACCGAGTCAGTTGCGTATAGCCATTCGCGAACAGCTCATCCTGCTGGTCGGCGTTGGTCAGGCTACCCGGTAGAACAAACGCGACAAACCAGAACTGCACGCCCAGGTTTGCGACCGCGTTCGTGAACGTAACCGTCATGGGTTGACGAAAGACGACCTGGGCACGGTCGCCCTGATTACCGCCGTCCGAGGGGTTGCGTGTGCCGCCGCCCGCTGAGACCCCGGCGACCTCCTCAGTAAACGTGAGGAAGGGGTTGATCGGCGCACCGGTGCCCAGCAAGCCGCAACCAGCGAGAAGCAAGGGCGCTGCCGCGAGGAGAACCGCGCTCAGGCGGCGCGGGCCGAGTCGCCGCGTGCGCCGCATCAAAAGTTCGTGCATGTCGTGCATAAAGCTCTTCCTATGTCATCCGAACAGGGCGCTGAAAACGCCGCCGTGTGGTTTCCGCTTTCGATTATGGCCAATTTCCAAGCGGGCCGCTTTCCATGAAACCCATGTGCGACGGCGAAATCAGTTGCTCGCCGAAGCCGTCGGATTGCCGTAAATCAGGTAAACCTCGCCGGCGTCGACGCGACCCTGCGGCGAAGCGCGCGAAGCGCTGAGCAGGATGTCATTGACGCCGTCGCCGTTGACATCGCCGGCCTGGCCGACGCCGGTCGCCCGATCGCCCTGAATGCCGACGGCGGCGCCGAGCGAGTCGCCGCTGTTGGCGCCGATGAAGATGGCGCCGGGCAACTCCGGCGTTCCGACTTTCGCCAAATCGATCGTGCCGCGCAAATTGGCCGAGCCATAAATCAGGTAGACCACGCCGCAGCGCACGCGATCGATGTCGACGATGCCGTCTTGATTAATGTCGAGCTGCACCGAACGCTCCGGAGCGGCGATCATGAGGTCGGCCAGGCCGTCGCCGTCCACGTCGCCGGGTCCGACCACGCGGGCGCCAGCCAGGTCGCCATCGCGCTGCCCGACAAAAATCACGCCGAGGCCGCGCTCGGGCAGTTCGGCATAGCGAATTTCCTGCTCGGTCAGGTTGATGGCGTCACGCGTGCCGAAGAAGACCGCCGCCCCGCCGCGCCGGTTGTTGATAAAGGGCGAGCCGATCGCCACGTCGGGCAGGCCGTCGCCGTTGAAATCGCCCAGGCGATCCTGCGACGTGCCGAGCGCGTCGCCGGCGTCGCCGACGATGCGAATGCCGTCAAAGATGCGGTTGGCGCGGGCCCGACCCGAGGGCAGGCCAAGCTCTTCGATCTGCAAGTCGCCGCTGCGAACGAGTTCACGCAACCGGCCGACAATTAGGTAGCAGGCGCCGGCGCCGCTGTTGGTGCGCGGGGAGCCGATCAGGATGTCCTCAATGCCGTCGCCGGTGAAGTCGCCGGCGTTGGCGACATTGCTGAGGCGGCTGCCGGGAATGTCAGACCAGAAGCGCGTGGTGTACGACGGCGTGAGTTGCTGATCATACACAATCACGCAAGGCGAATCGCTGTCGTCGTCATCAACGAAATAACCCGGGGTGCCGATGTCGGGCTGAACCTGCCCGAGATAAAGCAGGAAGCCGGGCCGGAAATCATCCATGATGTAGTGATAAGGGCCGAAATGCGGCAGCAGGCTGTTCGTATAGCTGGGCGGGTTGTATCCAAATTGTTGATTCGCGGGGGCGACGTTGGTCAGATCCCAGGGAATAAACCCTGCCCGTACATTGCAGAAAAACATCGAGATCACGCCGCCGCCGGCGACGTCGCGCGCCCCCAGGATCGCCGCGGCGCTGCGCGTGCCGATCTTCGGATCCCGATTCGGTGCGCTGATAATCAGACTGTCAAACTCGCCCTGAGTGACGGATTCGCCAAATTGGTCGTTGAATTCATTCGTGCTGAAGCGGCAGCCCAGGCGGATGCTGCCGGAATTCGGAACTCCGCCAGCACCAGGCGCCAGGTGGCGGTAATACGAATTCAGACATTCAAATGTAGACTGTAGTTTGGGTCCATAGAAACCCTCGGGGCAACGCTGCTCGGAGGTGCCGGCGTGTGCCAGCGTGCCAATTTCAGATAAACCGATCACCTGCCGCCCGGGGAAGCCCAAGTCGGGCCGCAGCGCCGAGCCGGCCATGACGACGACCGCACCCGAACCAAAATAGCGCCGCGGATCGCAGCCATCCAAGCCCTCGGATGAGATCGTGCTCACCACTTCCGAATCGGTGAACGGAATCCCGAAGGCCAGCTCGCGAATGCCGTCGCGATCCCAATCCGACAAGAGCGTAAAGCTGGTGATGCCACGGCTCGGCCGGAGCGGGGAGATGTTCTCTGGCGGGCCGGTGATGACCTCGCCGCGGAAGAGCGTGCCGGTCGAGTTCAGATTGACCAGGCCGGTGAACGGCTGTGGGCGGCCATAGATCAAATAGGCCTCGCCGACGCCGGTGCGCTGCAGTCCGAACTGGAAAACCGGCTTGCCAAACTGCGCCAGAATCACGAAATCGCTGAAGCCGTCGTTGTCGATGTCCTCGATCGAGCGGATGAACGTGCCGGCGGTGTCGCGCGGATTCGAGCCGCGGAAGACGCAACCGGTGATCGTGCTCTGGCCCGATTCCAAGCCGCGCAAGTCATGAAAGCCCGAAATCCGCGAGCGGATGCGAATGTTGCCGGGGTTGTAAAACGCGCTCTCATTCGTGCCGTCGGAGACGACCGCGACCAGCCGATAGGTGCCCGGCTGGAACTGGTCGGTCGGCAGATCAAAGGTGAACGAATCGCCCGTCTGCGAGTTGCTTTCCCGCAGGACAATCTCATTGCCATTGGGCAGCGCGTCGGGATCATCGCCATCCGGATCGAGCAGCACGCGCACAGAGATCAACGAATCGGGATCGGAAACCGACCACGACACGTCAAACGTCGGATTGATCGCGGAAGAACGGTCGAAGTTGAAATTATCGCGCGGAGAGTTCCAGAAGAGCGACGCGCGCTGATCGATCGTGATGTCGCCCGGCGCATAAGCCGACGCGACAATTTCGCCCAGTTGCCGCAACTGCACCAATACGGTGAACGTGCCGTTGCGCAGCCGGCTCGTGTTGAGCAGCACCGAAGTCGAACCCAGCGCGAGATTTTCAAAGGGCGTCTCGACGACGCCGTTGTTCGGGTCGCGATCGTTGTCGATGCTCACGTCGACCGTCGCAAAGGGCGACGTGGCCGACAGCCGCCAGACCACCTCGACCGGCGTGCCGCCATTGATCGAGAGGTCGCTCGAGGGGGCCAGGACCTGCAATCCGATCGTCGTGCCCAACTGGCTCTGCGCGCCGGTCTGGCCGGGGATGAACTCTGACGGCGTCGCCGTCGGGCAGCCGCCCAGCAGCGCCGCACTGAGGACGACCGCCGCCGCTCCGAGAAAGCATTTGACCGTACGTGCCATGGGGTTCACACCTACCTGATTGCCGACGGCTTAATTCGCCGTGGGGTCGCGCTGGATAAAGGCAAAAATCTGAAAACCCGATTGCGTGCCGGCGGCGCGCTGCACGGTAAACGTGACCTGATCGCCGCAGTTGAAGTTGGTGCCTTGCCGCAGCAACACGCCGAATGGATCGACCTGGACAAACGGGTCATTGGGAAGACCATTGCCCAGCAAGACCTCGGCGCCGATCACGGTCGGATTGGCGACGTCTCCCAACGTTAGTTCTTCGATCGGGCAGATGACCGCGGTCGCGGTGCGATCGGCAGGGGTGAGGGTCTGGACGACCTCGATCACCTCATCCGCGGCATCGCGGTAGCTGACCGTCATGCGCACGCTGAAATCGGTGCGGTTCTCCAGGGCCAGCGTGACGGCCGGCGCCTGCCCGGGCAAACGGGCGACCTGCTGACCAAGCCCGAGATTGTCGAGCAAGGCGGGATTGATCAAGGCCCCCGGATCGAGACAGCCGGCCAGCGCCAGCGCACCGCCGCCCGTCAGCATCAGCCGCCACCAGCTTGTCTTCACGCTACCTGGCACGCCTGTTCTCCACATTCTGCCGTGCGATCATGCCGCACGGGTCTGGTTCGAAGCCCACATGCATCCTCACCACGGTGAGGCTCGGCCGGCGGGCCTAGCGCCCGCCCGGTATGACACGCACCGTCAAGGCGAACCCTTCCGCCGTTTCGGTCAGGGTGAATGCGATCACGTCGCCGCAAACAAACATCCGCGGTGAGACGATCGCAACGCCGTCATAGGCCACGGCGGTGCCGGCGTCGTTGTCCTCGACGACCACGGCCGTCTGGTCGATATCGCCGTCGGGCAGCAGGATGCCCGGGGTAATCAACTGACGCGGGCACTGCAAGACGGCATTGCCGACTTCGCCCGGCTCGACGCGAATCTGGCCGGTCCGGCCGGTCCGCACCACGTCGTTGGCGTTCCCGGCTTCAACGAATGAAAACGTCGCGAGCGCTTCGGTCTGATTCGTGAAGCTCACGATGACCGTGCCTTGCGATGGAAACACGGTGACGGGGTCGAACCCCAGCCCCAAAATCGCACTCGGATTGAAGACATCGGTCAGCACGGCACAGCCGCCGTTGCCCAGCAAGCCGGCCACTGCCAACCCGCCGATGATCCGCCTGAACCGACCTTTCATCGTGCTACTCCTGCGCAGGCGAGGCGGTGGCCTCGTGTTCGCATCTGCGGCGTCACCCGGCGACGCCCATTCGAAGGCAGGCGTGACGGTTCATTGGGTCCGCACACCCACATTGTTCCGCATCGTCCAAGGCTGCGGAGTGTCTCTCGATCCGCCGCCGGCTTCTCGCCGCGAGCTGCGAGCCGCCGGGCGCCAGTCGCGATACTACTCCGCCAGTCCGGCCACTCCGGCAAGTCCGGCCAGCCACAGTCTCATCCCGCCGGCGTGCCAGCCGCCCGCCCGAGGCGGCATCCGATTACGGACTAATACTGAATCACGCTGAACACGTCATAGCCGCCCAATTTGTCGCGCCCGCCCAGCGCCAACAGTTCGATAAAAATCGCGATGGCATGAACTTCTGCGCCGCCGGCCCGCACCAGCTCGGCACAGGCGACCAGCGTTCCGCCGGTCGCCAGCACGTCATCGACGATGAGCACCCGCTGCCCGCGGCTGAGGGCGTCGGTGTGCATTTCCAGCGCGTCCTTGCCATATTCCAGCTCGTACTCATGCCGCCGGACCGCCGACGGCAGCTTGCCCGGTTTGCGGACCGGCACAAATCCGACGGAGAGTGATTTGGCGACGGCGGTTCCGAAGATAAAGCCGCGCGACTCAGCCCCGACCACCACGTCCACATTTCGCCCGCGGAAGGGCTGAACCATCAGTTCAACGGCAAGCGCCAGCCCGGAGGGATCGGCGAGCAGCGGCGTGATGTCTTTGAACATGATGCCGCGTTTGGGAAAATCCGCCACGTCGCGCACCAGGCGCTTCAGGTCGGCGGCTTCGGCCAGTCGCAGGTGTTTAGCTGCCATCGTCATGGGGCTGTTATCAGCTTCGCATCGCCATCTTCGTCAGGCATTCGTCGGCACGGAGCCGGAAAATTCGCGTGGGAACCGCACTCCGCCTGGGCGCGCTGCGGCGCAACGTCCGCAGCCACGCCGAACCTCGGAGCTTCGCGGCCCGGCGCTCGCAACCAGCCAGCCGGTCGGTCCGCGCTCGGGCGCATCGTCGGCGTCCATCGCTCGGCCGGCACAAGGGCGGTGCACGGCATCCCGTCGCAGGCGGGCGACATCCTAGTGTCGCGCTCGCGCGCCTGCAACCAACTCGGCGGAAGCGGCGAACGTCGCCCCCAGCCAAGGCCGGGGATTGGGCAAATCGAACGGCTCGGCCTACAGTCTTACCAAGCCCGTCGGCTGCTGAAGAGGCCGTCGGCGGGTCTTGAAGAGGAGCCGAGCATGCAGATTTCGTCCGCCATGAATGGCAAGCTGAACGAGCAAATCACCCATGAAATGAACGCGTCGCAGACCTATCTGGCGATGGCGTGTCAGTTCGCGGATTTGGGGCTGATCAATCTGGCCGCCACCTTCCGCAAACAGACCGAAGAAGAGCGCAGCCACGCGCTAAAGATCCTGGACTATGTGCTGGAAGTGGGCGGGCGGGCGACGCTGCAGACGCTTTCGGCGCCGCCGAGCGAGTATTCTTCGGTCGGCGCCGCCGTCGACGCCGCCTTGGCGCATGAGCTGAAGGTGACCAAGCAGATTCACGAGCTGGTCGCACTGGCGGAGCAGGAGCGCGACTACGCCACGCGCAGCTTCCTGCAGTGGTTCGTCGACGAGCAGGTTGAAGAGGTCGCGAGCATGTCGCACTTGAAGCAGATCGTGCAGATGGCGGGGCCGAACCTGCTGCAACTCGAGGCGTACCTGGCGCGCACCCTTGCGGAAAAGGACTAGTGATCAGTCAGACTCTGTCTTCAGGTTTGAATCGAGGGTGGCATGGGCCTCCGAGCCTGTGAATTTTTCGCCTTGACGCGAGTGGTATCTTTCGG
>CAYQLG010000031.1:0-36259 GCA_964418235.1 uncultured Planctomycetales bacterium | reverse complement strand
CGCGGGCATGCCGCCCGTCGTGGCGCCGCCGCTGCGCGGCTTGTCGGTGCTGGACGCGGGCCCGTCGCCGGGTGGGCACTATGAGGGCGACATGTTCGCCGAGGTGGAGCGCTATGCGGCGCTGGTCTGCGACCTGGCGCAGCGGGAGTCGTTCGACGTGGTGCATGCGCATGATTGGATGACGCTGCCGGCGGGCATGGCCGTCGCACGGCTCACCGGCAAGCCGCTGATCGCGCACATTCACTCGACCGAGTTTGACCGGTCGGGCCTGCACGTGAACCAGCATATCTATGACATCGAGCGAGCCGGGCTGCATGCGGCGACGCGCACGATTGCCGTCAGTCACTGGACGCGCAACATGCTGATGCGGCACTACGGCGCCGATGGCCGCCGCATCACGGTCATTCACAACGCGATCGATGATGACGGCGGCGGCGCAGCGCCGGGCGAACTGCCGCCGATCCTGGAAAATGAGAAGGTCGTGCTCTTCCTCGGACGGATCACGATGCAGAAGGGGCCGGAGTATTTCCTCTTCGCCGCGAAGCGCGTGCTCGAGATCATGCCCAATGTGCGCTTTGTCATGGCCGGCAGCGGCGACATGATCCGCCGCATGATCGAGCTGTCGGCGGAGCTGGGGATCGGTCACAAGGTGCTCTTCACCGGCTTTCTGCGCGGGGCGGACGTGAAGCGCATTTTTCAACTGGCCGACCTCTACGTGATGCCGAGCGTGTCGGAGCCATTCGGCATCGCGCCGCTCGAGGCGATGCAGCAGGACGTGCCGGTGATCATCTCGAAGCAGAGCGGGGTGTCGGAAGTGCTGACGCACGTGCTGAAGGTCGATTTCTGGGATGTCGATGAGATGGCGAACAAGATCGTCGCGGTGTTGCGCCATCCGCCGCTGCACGCGACATTGCGCGATCACGGCAGCATCGAGGTGCGGCGCTTCAGTTGGAGCGACGTCGCCCGGCTGGTGCTCGATCTATATCAGCAGGCATGCGGTGCGGCGCCGGCGGAAGTGGCGTGACCGGGCGTGATGTCTGCGAGCCGAACCGCGACCGTCAGCAGAACCGCGACCGTGAGGGAGCGATTCGATTCACACCGCGCATTCGGCTGGCTCGGCGTGTCGGGTCGATCGGGCTGCGGGCGGGTCTTCTCGTCGGTCTCGAATCCAGCGCATCGATTGGATCAGGCGTGTGTCGATTCGAATCGCTTCCTGACGGGCGCGGTTCGGTTAGCAGGCGCGATCATACCGAACCGCGACCGTGAGCAGAACCGCGACCGTGAGGGAGCGATTCGATTCACACCGCGCATTCGGCTGGCTCGGCGTGTCGGGTCGATCGGGCTGCGGGCGGGTCTTCTCGTCGGTATCGAATCCAGCGCATCGATTGGCTCAGGCGTGCATCGAATCGAATCGCTTCCTGACGGGCGCGGTTCGGTTAGCGGGCGCGATCAAACTGAACCGCGACCGTGAGCAGAACCGCGACCGTGAGGGAGCGATTCGATTCACACCGCGCATTCGGCTGGCTCGGCGTGTCGGGTCGATCGGGCTGCGGGCGGGTCTTCTCGTCGGTCTCGAATCCAGCGCATCGATTGGATCAGGCGTGTGTCGATTCGAATCGCTTCCTGACGGGCGCGGTTCGGTTTTTCGGCGCGTTGAGGCTTCCTCGCTCGGTTCGTTTTTTGGGGGTATCAGGAGAGCGATTTCCGGTTCTCAAGAGCTTGTAGCCAACCTAACACGACAAACCGACCGGGGAAAAATCTACTTTTATCCCTCTTGCAGCACCAGTACAATCAATGATCCAGTATCTGTCTCTGAAACCTCGGTCCTGAGCGAGCGGGGCCGATTCGTTGATCATGGCGACACGAAAAACACAGGAGCAGTTCCGATGGCGAGAGAAATTCACAGCTCTGTAAATGCCCGCGTAAGCTTTCGTCGAATCCAACGAATGTTGCACCGCGGATGCGCGGCGCTAGCGCTGACGGCGGCAGTCTCCGCCGCATCGGCCGGTTCGAGCAGCGGACCGGATCTGATTGTGGGCGACATGAACTCCATTACCCGCTGGGGCACGATCGACGGCATTACCGCCTACTCCCCCAACCTCACGGTCTGCAACATCGGTGATCAGCCCGCTGCATCGGTTCAGAGCACCAACCAGCATCCGATTTATTCTTACAACCTCTATCGCCACTTTCAGGGGCGCTTTGAGCAGATCGGACAGGCTTGGATTCGACACGAGTTCTGCACGCTGGCACAGCCGACCTGCGGCACGTGCACGCCCGCGACGCCTTGTTCACAACTCGGCGTGGGCTGTGCTTCGCCGTCGTCGGCCTCCGCCATGGGCTCTCAGCCCGTGATGGGGCCGCGCGGCGACATCAACCCAGCCACCGGCGGATTCAACATGCCGTTCACATCCAGCGGCGTCAGCGGCGACGCGCTCTTCAAGCGGCTGCAGGTCAGGAACGATGACCTCAACCCCGCCCTTCATCCCGGCGCCGCCTATGTGCTGGAGGGCATCGCGCACAGCCCCGATGACGCCGTCACCGGAAACAATCTCAACAACAGCTCCTGGCGGCCGATTACGGTCGGCGGGCTGGTTTCGGGCGGCTATGCGCTGAGCGTGGCCGGCGCGACCGTGCGCGAAGCGACGCCGCTCGACGCCTGGCAGGCGCTCGATGCGACCGTGCAGCTATCAACGGTCGACGTGCCGGGTGACGGACGCATCGTCCTCGGCTCGCGCGTGACCAGTCTGGGCGGCGGACAGTGGCTTTATCAGTATGCGCTCTACAACCAGACGTCGCACCGTGCCGGTCGGCAGTTGCTCATACCGCGGAATGGCGCCGCCGTCAGCGCGCAAGCTTTTCGCGACGTCGGCTATCACAGTGGTGATCCCTATGACGGCACGGACTGGACCGGCACGGTCGGGCCGACGCAGATTTCGTGGAGCACCACCGATTTTTCGAGCAATCCCAATGCCAATGCGCTGCGCTGGGGTACGCTGTACAACTTTGAATTTGTCGCCGATCGGCCGGCGACCGCGGGTTCGGCCGACGTGTCGCTGTTTCGACCCGGTGCGCCGGAGTCTGTCGCCATCGCCACCTCCGTGCCGACGCCGATCTATGCGCTGGGCGACATGAATTGCGATCTGGCCGTTAACTTCGACGACATCAACGGTTTCGTGCTGGCGATCGTGAGCGAAGCGGCCTACGCGGCGGAGTATCCGGAATGCAGCCGGGCGCTCGCCGACGTTAGCGGCGATGGTCAAGTGAACTTTGACGACATCGAGGCGTTTGTCGTGGTGCTGGTCGGCGGATAATGCCGCCAGACGAGGCGGAGAAAGATTGCGGGGCAGGCAGGCTGCCTGCCCCACCCGGATAACCGCGGCGGTCTTCTGCGCCACCCTCTCATCGCCGTTGCAGGGGTCTTCAGCACGCGGATGGCCGCGGCAAGCGGCGTGACGGATGGCGCTTTCGCTGTTGTTTTCGCGCTCAGCCCTGCCAGGTCTGCAGCATGTGAATGTAGTTGCCGCGCTCGATCGCGGCCGGGTCGGGACAGCGCAACAGGTTCATGCTGCCATGCATCTGGCGCAAAGACTGATATTCATGTTCTTCGAGCGACTCATGCACGTCGCTCAAGAGGGCGTTGATTTGTCCAAGCCCGTCCTGGAGCAGAGCCGAAACGACCTGCACGCCGTGGGCGCCGGCCATCACGGCCTTGATCACGTCGCGGGCGGTATGGACGCCGCCGGTGACGGCCAGTGACACCCGCACCTGGGCCGAGAGAATCGCGAGCCAGCGCAAGCGCAGCAGCAGCTCGGCGGAGGTGGATAGCTGGAGCGTCTGTGTGTGCGCGAGGGCGTCGATGTCGATATCCGGCTCATAAAAGCGGTTGAAAATCACGAGGCCGTTGACGCCGGCGCGTTCAAGCTGGGCGGCAAAGTGCGCCAGGGCCGAGTAAAACGGGCCAAGTTTGATCGCGATCGGAATCCGGACCGCGGCGCGGACGGCGCCGGCCAGCTCGATGACGCGCTCTTCGACCTGGGCGGCGGATTCACCGCCGCTGGTCGGCACGCGAAAGACGTTCAGCTCCAGCGCGTCGGCCCCGGCCTGCTCGATCTGGCGGGCATACTCAATCCAGCGTCCGAGCGTGACGCCGTTGAGCGACGCGATCAGCGGAACATCGACGGCTTCGGCGCAGCGCTGCACATGGGCGACGTATTCCTGTGGACCCAGGGCGTAGTCCTCAGGCGTCGGCAGATACGAGAGCGCCTCGCCAAAAGTGTTGGCGTGCGTGTCCGTCGCGCGGTGGGCGGCGATCGATTCGGCGACAATCTGCTCTTCAAAGAGCGAGTGCAGGATGATCGCGGCGGCGCCGGCGTCTTCGATGCGGCGAACGCCGTCGAACGTGCTGGCCAGCGGCCCCGCGCCGCTGATGAGCGGATGTTGCAGTTCAAACCCGAGAAAAGTTGTGGTCAGGTCTAACATGGCTTGCTCCTGCGTCCAGCGGACGCGGTTGGCGTCAGCATCAGAGGCCGGCGCCGGCGGATGGGCAGCGGCGTATCCAGCGGGAACGACACACATCGATGCGCGGCGCGCGGGCCTGGCGAGCGCCGAGCGTCGTGGCGAACGCGGCGAATCGGCGTGAACACGACGGACATGCACCCGGCCCGCTTCGAGCTGGCTACGCGCATTGAGTGTTGGATGCTCATGATCCGTTGACTCTCACGTTGCACGTTGCGCTCTGCGCCGTGGATGGCGCGGCGCGTCAGGCGCTATTCGTCGCTGCCGGCGGCGTCGGCACGCGCAGCGCGGCCATGTGTTCATAAACCGCCACACGCCGAGACGCGGCCTTCTGCGCTTCTACCGCCAGCCACTTGAACCGGGACGGATCGAGCTTCTCGACCATGCGGAAGCGCGTCTCATTGCGCATGTATTCGCTGACCGGCGTCTTGCCGCCGTGGACATCGAGGATCAGCGGCGGCTCGCCGGCCTGGGCGCGGCGCGGGTCGTAGCGATAGAGCGGCCAGACGCCGCAATCGACCGCTTTGCGCTGTTGATCCAGGCCGAATTGCAGGTCGTAGCCATGCGCGATGCAGTGGGAGTAGGCAATGATCAGCGACGGACCGGCATAACTCTCCGCCTCGCGCAGGGCCTGAATCGTGTGATTGTCCTTCGCGCCAAAGGCCACGCTGGCGACATAGACATGCCCGTAGGCCATCGCCATCAGGCCCAGGTCTTTCTTGTTCGTGGCTTTCCCGGCTGAGGCGAACTTGGCCGATGCGCCGAGCGGCGTGGCCTTGCTCTGCTGGCCGCCGGTGTTGCTGTATACCTCGGTGTCGAGCACGAGGATGTTGATGTTCTTGTCGGTGCTGAGGACGTGATCGAGCCCGGCATAGCCGATGTCATAGGCCCAGCCATCGCCGCCGACCAGCCAAACGCTTTTCTTCACCAGGTAATCGGCCAGTTCGAGCAGCCGCCTGGCCTCGGCCGAGCGGGCGCCGCTCAGCCGCTGGCGCAGCAGCGCGACGCGCTCGCGCTGTGCCCGCAGGCCCGCGTCATGGCTCTGATCGGCCTCAAGCAGGGCGCTGACCAGCTCGTCTCCGAGTGCGGCGGCCTGAGCGCGAAGCAGCGCCCGCGCATGGTCGCGCTGTGCATCGACCGCGAGCCGGAAGCCAAAGCCGAACTCGGCATTGTCCTCAAAGAGCGAGTTGGCCCAGGCCGGGCCGCGACCGTCGCGATTGACGGCGTAGGGCGTCGCCGGCAGGTTGCCGCCATAGATCGACGAACAACCGGTCGCATTGGCGATCAGCAGATGATCGCCGAAGAGCTGGGTCAGTGCTTTGATGTAGGGCGTTTCACCGCAACCCGCGCAGGCTCCGCTGTACTCGAAGAGCGGCTGGAGCAGCATGGCGCCCTTGACGTCGAGCCGCTCGATGCGGGCCGGGTCGCACTCGGGCAGGTCGAGGAAGAACGCGTAGTTGTCGCGCTCCGCTTCTCGCAGCGGCGGCTGCGGGGCCATGTCGATAGCCTTGTGCCGCGGGTTGCTCTTGTCTTTGGCCGGGCAGACCGTCACGCATAGCGTGCAGCCGGTGCAATCTTCCGGGGCGACCTGGATGGTGAAGGCGCTGCCCTTGAAATCCTTGGTTTTGTAGTCGGTGTGCTTGAAGGTCGGCGGCGCGCCGGCCAGCGCCGCCGGCTCATAGACTTTCGCCCGGATCGCCGCGTGCGGGCAGACCAGCGCGCACTTGTTGCACTGAATGCAAAGCTGCGGATCCCAGACCGGGATTTCGGGCGCGAGATTGCGCTTTTCCCAGCGGCTGGTGCCGGTCGGCCACGTGCCATCCACCGGGAAGGCGCTGACCGGCAGCAGATCGCCCTTGCCGCGCATCATCAGCGCGGTCACGCGCTGGACAAAATCCGGCGCGGCGGGACTGACCGCGGGCGGCCGGCGGCGCTCGCTGCGCGCCGGGCCGGGCCGTACTTCGTGCAGATGCTTGAGCGTCTCATCGATCGCCTCCCAGTTGCGGCGCACGACTTCGTCGCCCTTGCGCTCATAGGTCTTGCGGATCGACGCTTTGATGTGGGCGATCGCCTCGTCGCGCGGCAGCACGCCGGAGATCGCAAAGAAGCAGACCTGCATGATCGTGTTGACGCGACCGCCCATGCCGGTGGCCTGCGCGACGCTGTTGGCGTCGATGACGAAAAAACGTAGTTGACGCTCGACGATGGTCTGTTGGACTTCCGCCGGCAGTTCATCCCAGATGCGATCCGGACCGTAAGCGGCGTTGAGCAGAAAGACCGCGCCCGGAGCGGCGTAGTCGAGCACGTCCAGCTCAAACAAGAACTTGAACTGGTGGCAGGCGACGAAATTCGCCCGGCGGATCAGGTAGCGCGAGCGAATCGGCCGCGGGCCGAAACGCAGATGAGAAATCGTGTAGGCGCCCGACTTCTTGGAATCGTAGACAAAATAGCCCTGCGCGAAGTTGTCCGTCTCTTCGCCGATGATCTTGATCGAATTTTTGTTCGCGCCCACCGTGCCGTCGGCGCCCAGGCCGAAGAATACGCCGCGGAACACGTCCTCCGGCTCGATGTCCAGCTCTTGATCGACCGCCAGCGACAGCCGCGTCACGTCGTCGACGATGCCGACGGTGAAGCGGCGCTTGGGCGTGGCGGACTTCAATTCGTCGAAGACGGCTTGTACGCAGGCCGGCGTGAACTCCTTGCTCGACAGCCCATAGCGGCCGCCGATGATGCGGGGCACGGCGGCGAGCGGGAGCTCGCCATGCGCGGCGGCTTCGTGGATGGCGGCCAGCACGTCGAGCAGCAGCGGTTCGGCCGGCGCGCCCGGCTCCTTGGTGCGGTCCAGCACGGCCAGCGCCTTCACGCTGCGCGGGAGCGCGGCGAGGAAATGGGCCGCGGAAAAGGGCCGAAACAGCCGGACCGCCAGGACGCCGACCCGTTCGCCCCGTGCGGCGAGCCAGTCGATCGTCTCGCGAATGGTGTCGACTGCGCAGCCCATGACGACGATGACACGCTCCGCTTGCGGATCGCCGAAGTAGTCAAACAGACGATAGCGCCGTCCGACGCGATCGGCGAAGCGCTGCATGGCCCGTTCATAGATGGCCGGGGCGGCGTCGTAAAACGTATTGCATGCCTCGCGCGCCTGGAAGAACGCATCGGGGTTTTGGGCGGTGCCACGCAACACGGGGCGATCGGGCGTCAGCGCCCGGCGGCGATGCGCCTGCACAAGATCATCGGTGACCATGTGCCGCAGGTCGTCATCGCCGAGCAGCTCAATCGTCGAGATCTCGTGTGACGTGCGAAACCCGTCGAAGAAATGCAGGCACGGCACGCGGCTCTCCAGCGCAGCGGCGGTCGCGATCAGCGCCAGGTCGTGGGCTTCCTGGCCATTCCCCGAGCAGAGCAGCGCAAAGCCGGTCTGGCGACAGGCCATCACGTCCGAATGATCGCCGAAGATGGAAAGTGCGTGCGTCGCCAGGGTGCGAGCGGTCACATGCATGCAAAAGCCGGTCAATTCACCGGCGATCTTGTACATGTTGGGAATCATCAGCAGCAGACCCTGCGACGCGGTAAACGTCGTGGCGAGCGCGCCGGCCTGCAACGCGCCGTGAATCGCGCCGGCGACGCCGCCCTCCGACTGCATCTCAGCAATCGAGGGCACGGCGCCCCAGATGTTGGTCTGCCCGCGCGCCGACCACTCGTCGGCGAACTCGCCCATGGGCGAGGAGGGCGTAATCGGATAGATCGCGATCACTTCGCTGACGCGATGCGCGACCGACGCGACGGCTTCATTCGCGTCGATGGTCTTGGCGGCGGAGGATGGGGCGACGGCAAGCGTGGCGGGCATGGCTGGCTCCTTTCGCAAACACGGAGTGAACACAAACCCAATGCGCGTTCTACACCCGCCGCACTTGCGACACAATCAGCACACTTATGGCACGAATTAGGAGAATTTTCGCTACGCCGGACCGTTCGAAGGCGACACGCAAAACGAGCGAATGGCGAATGGCGAATAGCGAAGTACGAATTGAATACGCATTGAGTCGGCCTGTGGATGGGAAAAGGCTCAGCCTCGACTCACCCTATCCCTTTCTGATCATCGTCCCAGCATCGCTGTCGCGGCGCCCGGATCGCCCGTTCGGCATGATGCGCATCAAAACGTCATGACCCGTTCGCGCTCCAGCGCCAGCGCCCGGAGCCGGGCCGGATCGACTTCGACGCCCAGCCCCGGGCCGCGCAAACGACCGATGCGGCCGCCCAATCCAAATCGAAGCGAGCGCCGGGTGATGTCGCAGCGAAGCAGCAGCGTGCCGAACGCCCCTTCGACAAAGCGCACGCGCGGACAGATTTCGAGAAACGCCAGCCCCGCGGCGCTGAGCACGCTCGTCTCGCCGACGAGGCAACCGAGTTGCACGTCGCGCCCAGCCGCCAACACCTGCCGCGCCATGCGTAGCGCCGGCAGCAGGCCGCCGACCTTGGCGATGCGAATATTGAAGACTTTGACCGCGCCGTCGGCGAGCAACTGCCGGCAATCATCCAGCGTCACGAGCGATTCGTCGGCGATCAGGTCGCAGCGGGTTTGTTCGGCCAGCCACGCCAGATCGGGATCGTTGGCTTCGGGTAATGGTTGCTCGATGGCGGAGACGCCGCCGGCCTCGAGCGGCTCTATGGCTTCGTGCGCTTCGGCCAGCGACCAGCCGGCATTGGCATCGACGCGCAGCGTCGCGCGTTGACTCTCGATGGCGCGCCCCAGCAGGGCATAGGTCCAGCGGAGCCGTTCCTGCCAGCCGTCCACGGCGACCTTCAGCTTGAAATCGCGCAAGCCCAGGCAGCGTTGCAGACGAATCAGCCATTGCAGACGTTTCTGGCTGCGGCCGACGACAATGCCGGAGAAGCGCGCCGTCGGCAGCGATCCCGGCGGCCCGAAGCCCGCTAAGCCGAGCCACCCCGCCGCTTCCACAACACTACGACGAAAGGCGCGCCCCGCCAGATCGAGCAGAGCCAATTCGACCGCCGCCCGCGCCGCCGTGGTGACCCGACCATCGCACTCGGCGGGCAAGTCTTCGATGAATTCGAGCGCTTCGAAGAAGCTTTCCGGCTGAAAATCGCGTAGCCGGGGAAGGTAGTGGCGCTGAATCGAATCGAGCACGGATTCGGGGGTTTCGCCGGTCACGTAGGGGCGGGCGAGCGTCTCGCCAAAGCCGACGTGCTCGGCATAGGGCGCCGCGCCGTTGAGTTGCAGAACGATGGGGTCGGCCACGTCGCGCGCCGCGGCGGCGTGCTCAAAGCGAAAGCGCAGCGGCACCGCGAGACGGTGCAGGTGAGCAGCACGAATTCGAAGCGCAGCCGGCATGTGGCGAATTAGGGCCTAGAACGCTTCCGACAACAAGGGCATGCGGCTGACCTGACCGCGCCCCTGAACCGAGCCGCGCCCGCTAACCGAACCGCGCCCGCAAACCGAACCGCGCCCGTCAGGAAGCGATTCGATTCGACACACGCCTGAGCCATTCGATGCGATGAATTCGAGACCGGCGATAGAACCCGTCCGCATCCGTATCGAACCTCTTCATCGAGCCAACCGAATGCGCGGTGTGAATCGAATCGCTCCCTCACGGTCGCGGTTCTGCTCACGGTCGCGGCTCAGTTTGATCGCGCCCGCAAACCGAACCGCGCCCGTCAGGAAGCGATTCGATTCGATGCACGCCTGAGCCATTCGATGCGATGAATTCGATACCAACGAGAAGACCCGCCCGCAGCCCGATCGAACCGACACGCGGAGCCAACCGAATGCGCGGTGTGAATCGAATCGCTCCCTCACGGTCGCGGTTCTGCTCACGGTCGCGGTTCAGTTTGATCGCGCCCGCAAACCGAACCGCGCCCGTCAGGAAGCGATTCGATTCGATGCACGCCTGAGCCATTCGATGCGATGAATTCGATACCAACGAGAAGACCCGCCCGCAGCCCGATCGAACCGACACGCGGAGCCAACCGAATGCGCGGTGTGAATCGAATCGCTCCCTCACGGTCGCGGTTCTGCTCACGGTCGCGGTTCAGTTTGATCGCGCCCGCAAACCGAACCGCGCCCGTCAGGAAGCGATTCGATTCGACACACGCCTGAGCCATTCGATGCGATGAATTCGAGACCGGCGATAGAACCCGTCCGCATCCGTATCGAACCTCTTCATCGAGCCAACCGAATGCGCGGTGTGAATCGAATCGCTCCCTCACGGTCGCGGTTCTGCTTGCGGTGCGGCTTGGTATGGGATCACGCATTCAACGACGCACGGGCCGGAGGCGTACCAGGCCGCCTATCCGACCTGCCGCTATGTGAATGCCGATCTCAACGATGATCGCGTGGTTGATTTTGACGACATCAATCCGCTCGTCGCGGCGCTGGTCGGCGGCTAGGGCAGCGCCAACGAGTTACGAATTACAAATTTCGAAGAACGAATTGAGAATCGTCGCATGTCAGGGGCCGTCCTGGCCCCTTCGCAAGCTGTTTCGCGGCGTGTTGGGCAATATTGTGGATTAGCGGCGTAGGTAATGCCGTTCGCGATGATCGGCGTTACGTTTGTGGGTAGAACCGTAGATGGGGATCAGCGTTGGTTTCATTCGAGCTTTCGCGCTCTTGTAAGCCGAATGCCGCTCGGGCGGCTGTTACCCGCCGGGTCACTTACGCGCGAGGAGCGCGCGCGTGTAGAGCAATTCGAATCCGCGGCGCTGCACATTCTGTTGGGATTTGGAACCCGGCAGCGTCGTCACGATGACCAGCTCACAGCCCGCCTCTGCCGCGATCTTGATGCGGTGGGCCAGCAGTGCGCCTTGCACGCCCCGCCGCCGATGGGCCGGGTGTGTTCCGGCGCCGCTGAGCTGTGCGATGCCGTCGATGATGCGCAGACTGGCCCCACCGGCGGCGACGCCGGCGCGGCACGCGAGAAATCGCCGGACACGCGGCCCCGTCGCCAGGTCTCGAAAGAGAGGTTCCAGCGCCGCCTGATCGTAGTTTTCGTGTGACGGCACGCCCTGCGTATCGGGTGTCGTAAACGCGACCAACGTAACCTTGATCCACGAATCGATCTGCGCGTCGTCATCGCACGACACGATCGCAGTGTCGCCGCTTGCGCCGGCGTCGCGATCGTACGCAACGCCCTCGGCTACTGGCGCGCCGCAGCCAACGAGCGACAAGCCGAGCACATTCTCAAACCCCAGCAGCCGATAGCCGCGAGCCGTTAATTCGCGCCCGATGGGCGGGTCGGCAAGATTGGCCAACTCCACGATCACCCCGGCTCCGGCGGCGGCCATGCGCCGCTCCACTTCGTCCAGCTCCGCGGGCGTGGGCGCGCCAGCAAAACCCAACCCGGCCACCTTGTTCAGGGGCGATTGCAGTCCACTGAAGGCGGCGACGCCACCGGCCAGCGGCATTGAAAATGCTCCAACTGCCGGCCGCCGAGCGGCGATCCAATCGGTGGATTCCTGCAAGACCCGCGCCTCGGCCTGCTCAATGCGCGCGACGAGCGAAATATCAGCGAAGAGTGCCATACGCGTATTGCATCGTTGAGCGACTCAGACGACAAGCCGGTCCGCAATGTCGGCAAATTCGCACCGACTTGATCGCCATTCAGAGGCCGCGCACGATTCGCCCAGCCGCGCGCGGTTCACGTGGGGAAACCCTTATTTCTCACGATATTTTCGTCGATATCCCAGTGTCGCATCCGCTAGGAGTTTCACCGGGATTTAGAACCGCCGCAATCGCTGGTACGCGCGTGCCTGCGGGTTAGAAATTTCGGAGCGCTCGGAAGTTGCGAGCGTGGCTCAACGCGGATTGCTTTGATGCGAATTCGAGGCGACACACGTTGTTGGAGGTGTACCATGATCACGGCGCCTTGGAGAAAATCGACCGGCCACGGCGCGCTCATTCGACCGTCCGCCGCGCCGATCATTCGCTGGCAGGATGAGTTTGACGAGATGATGCGTCGCATGTTCGATGATTTTGCCCATGGACTTCGCCATGTGCCGGCCGCGGTCGGCTGGACGCCGGCGACCGACTTTGAAGAGGACGAGCACGAATTCACGCTGCGGGCGGAGATCCCGGGCGTCGATCCAAAACACGTAAAGATCGCCGTCAGCGGACGCCTGCTCACTATCAGCGGCGAAAAAAGCGTGAACGTCGCGCACAAGGACAAAGACCTGGTCTATCAGGAGCGCAGCTATGGAGCGTTTCAACGCTCGTATGAGCTGGCCGAGATCGCCGACGCCGACAGGATTTCCGCGGAACATGCTCATGGCGTGTTGACCATTCGAATTCCGAAAAAGGCCGGCGTCGTGACGCGCCGCATCGAGGTGCAGCCTCATTAGCGCCACGGCGCAGCGCCGGACGGAGTTTGTGAACATAGTTGTACCGGGTCATCGCGAGTCCGCAACGGTTGGGAGCAAGGTTGTGGTGTTGCGGGCAGGCGGTGTCCGAAATCAAGCCGCGGGTCTGCACCGAGTGCCCAGCGCGAGCGAGCGCGGCGCGGCGTCGGACCCCCGGCTTTTGACATGGCCGTCGTTCATGGCCGCGCCCGGAAAGAACCGGACGGTCGCCCACAGCAGCGTGCTCGAAAGGCTGCCGGCGGGGCGGACCGCCTTGCCCGGACGGCGGCGCAGAAGCGCGGTCCGCGTCATGCTTGTGTCACCGTTCGCGGGTACGCACAGCGCCGGGGCGTCGGGCGCCGCGAACAGGTTCTCGATAAGGAGCCGGCCATGAACATCATGAACTTCGCCACGCGCAACGTCATCACGGTGCAGCCCTCCGACAGCATCGACAAGGCCATGTCGCTCATGGAAGAGCACACCATCCACCATCTCGTCGTCATCGATGGAACCGAGGTGGTCGGCATGCTCTCCGATCGCGACATCCTGATCTCCACCGGTTGGATGCTCTCCGGCGAGCGCGCCGTCGAGCCACGCTGGAATGAGCAAAAGCACATCATCGGCCCGACCTTCGTCGATCAGGTCATGTCACGGCCGGCGATCTGCCTTTCGATCACCGAATCGGCCCGCGAGGCCGCCCGGCGGATTGTGTCTTTTAAGATCGGCGCGTTGCCGATCCGCAACCAGGGCAAGCTCGTCGGCATCGTCAGCGAGGTCGATCTGGCCCGCTGGCTGCTCAAACTGGGGTTCGGCGGACCGGTCGAGCGCCACCTGGGCCCGGCCGTCCGAGACGCCATGCGCCTGCACGTCGCGACGCTCGGCCCCCATTCACCCATGGCCGACGCGATTGACATTTTCCGCCGCATACGCGTGCGGCATATTCCGGTCGTCGACCAGGGCAAGCTGGTGGGTGTCGTCTCGGATCGCGACGTGCGACGGTCACTGGGCTGGTCCAATATTCGGGATATGCAGTCGCAGGAGCGCGGCCGCGTGGAGGAGGTCGGGCCGCCGCCGACGGTTGCCGGCATCATGCAGCCGAACCTGATCGTCGGCTCACCCGAAGAACCGGTCCGCGACGCCTTGCAGCGCATGCTCGATCATCGGATTCACTCGTTGCCGATCGCCGTGAATCTGCAATTGCTCGGCATCCTCACGATCTCCGATTTCACGAAGGTGATCGCCCAGCATGAGGTGATTTGAGCTTCGCGGAGCGACAACGTGAAGCGACCGCCGCACGCATACGGAATGGCCGGTCGCACGGATGAACGATCGCCCGCATGGCGACGCACCGAGATCGCGCGGTCCAGTTCGACGCCAGATCAGCGGCGACATCGCCTGGCTGGTTCGACAACCGCCGGCGGGCGCGGCTTAGGGTGACTCGTCACCGTCGAGGATCCCGTCGAGATCGCGATCGATCGCCAGGCGGCGCTGGCTGCCATTGGGAACGGCGGTGAAGGTCAACTCGCCGCCCGGCTGCGCCAGGAGCAACAACTCACGCAAGCTGAGCGATTCGCCGGCCATGTCGCCTTCGAAGCGCCCGCCGCCGACGTACATCCAGCCGCGGACGCGCGGACCGGGTCCGCCCTGCGCGATCAACCCGATTTCGTCGGCGTCTGCCAGCCCGATCAACAGATCGAGAGTCGCACAATCCGCCGCCGGCGCGATCCTGGCGGACGGCTGAGCGCGGCTGCGCATCGTGTCGTCGCCGGCGTCTGCCAGTATCGCCGCCGCGCCGGCAGGTGCGACGTTGCTTGCGGCGCGGGGCGCGCCGGCGGTGGCGTGGATCAGTTCCCAGACCCGGCGCAGATGCTGCGAAAGTCCCGCGCCGCCGGCGCCGGCATCCACACAGTCGCGGCTAAGCGTGAACTGCGTGCCAACCGCCGGATGCGTGTCGAGGCCGAGCGACATCACGAAGGAGATGACGTCGCGGCGCTCCTGCTCGCCCAGCGCGCCGTCGGAAAAGCCGGTGAAGTTGGGGATGTGAAAGAAGTTGATCATGCCGTCGATCGTGCCGTCATGATTGTGGCCGAAGCCGACGTTATTGTCCTGCCGCGCGCGTGAGAAGCCGATCTTCTCGTAGATGTTACGAATCTGCGGCACGTCGATGCTCTGGTTGGGGTTGATCAACAGGTTGCGCGGCGTGATGCGCCGGTTGGTGCCGGCGCCGCGCTCCGCATAGTCGTGACAGTCGGCGCAGCGCGCCAGGGCCAGGTCGATGCGTTGCGAAAAATAAACCTCCTCGCCGCGCCGCGGGCTGCCGACGCCGGGATCGCGCAAGTCGAGCCACTCGCGCAGTGAGCCGTCGCGGTTGCGATGCGGATTGGGCGGAAAGCGGATCGTCGCGAGAAAGGCCTCAAATTGCCGCATCTCTTCATCGGTCAGCTCGCTTTCGCGCCCGAGCAAGCCGACAAACGCGGGGTTGAACGCATGCAGATTTTCGCGGTCGCCGCGCCAATGCAGCGGTTCGGTGCCGATGATGTTCTGGAGCGTTTGCGTGGTCATCGGCCCCTTGAGCGGGTGCCAGTCTTCACACGCGCCGACCGGCAGATCGAGAAAGGGCCGGTTGCACTCCTGGTTGAATGTTTTTACTGCGCCGGCCGGGTCGCCCAGGTCCCACGCCAGTTGATCGGTGCGCCCGTCCAGGTGGCAGGCGGCGCAGGCCGTCACGCCCAGACCGCTCGTGCGATGAGCGTCGTAGAGAAACGGCCGGCCGGCTTTGATCTCCGGCGGAGTCGGATCGAAAAAAGCGACTGATTGCACCACCGCGTCGCGCTCGGTGTCGATCACGCTGATCGACGCGGCGAAGCGGTTAAGCACATACAGCCGCCGGTGCGGCTCATCCAGCGCCAGACCGGTCGGCCCCTCCGCCACCGCGATTTCGCCGAGCCGCGCGCCGGCGGGATCGATGATCGCCACGTTGTTGCTGCCCAATCCGCTGACATAACCGCGCCGGCCCGAGGCTTCGAACACGATCGCGCGCGGATCGGCCAGCGACCGCCGGCGCAGATCGGCGGAAACGCGCGGCTGACCAGCGTCGTAAGCCGCCTTCAGATGGGGGTTAAGATCGACGCGCAGCGGCGGAGCCTTGGCCGTGGCGCTGTGCGTCGCGCGGTGGACCGCGTCACCGCCCGAATCCGCGCCGCCGCGCACGCTGCCCGCGGCCGCTTTCGCCGCGCCCGGATCAGCGACGGCCAGCATCGTGCGGACGAAATGCCCGGTCAGGTTCGGCTCAAAGCGGATTTCGTTGCGGGCTTCGGTGCCGATCAGATAGAGGCGACCGTCTGGCCCGGCTGTCAGATGCATGCAGGAAGTCATCAGGCCTGCGAGGTAGCGCACCTCGAGTGTGGCCGCGTCGATCACGGCTACGTCATGATCGTGCATATCCCATGAGATGAAATCACGCCAATCGCCGCCGTTGTCGTCGCGCCAGGCGCCGGTCGCCGGCTCCTTCCGCACGATCAGCGAGACCGGCGGCGCGTCGGGCGCGGCGATCGGCGGCAGAAAATCGCCGCCGTGATTGGGCGGCGGATTCTGTCCGCCGTAGGGGCTGTTGGGATCGGATACGCCCTCCCACGGCACCAGCGTCGAGCGGTTGCCCGACTCAAAAATCGCTGCATAGATTGTGGCGCCGTCCGCGCTGACGGCGAGGGCGCGCGGATCTTCGCCGCGAATATCGAGCGTCAGCGGCGGGCGATCAAGATCGGCAAGGTCATAGACCCAGAGCTGATTGATCTGTGAGCAGGTGACGAATGCTCGCCCGCCGGCAAAGGCGATGTCGCCCGGTTCATCGCCGGTCGCGAGCGTGCGCACGACGCGCAAGGCTTCGAGATCGACGATGCTGATCGTGTCGCTGACGTGATTGGCGACCCAGGCCGAGCCGTCGTCGCGCACGCGCACCGCGACCGGATCCAGCCCGACAGGAATCGAGGCCCGGGCGCGAAGCCCGCCGCTGTCGCCGGGGGCGGCGTCGGTGGTCAAGGCGGCCCGATCGCCGGTCGCAAAGACTTCAAGCCGATTGTCCGCCGTGTTGACCGCCAGCAGCAGCGCACCGTTGCGCGCCAGCGCGAGCGGCGAGACGTGCGGCGTCTCCCAGTTCACAAAGGTGCTGCGTTCGGTGGGCGGCTTCCGCGGCGGATCGGGGTCGATGGCGGCCAAGTCGCAGCCGGCCGACACGAAGGCGGCTGCCGCCGTCAGCGCCGCAAGGCGCGCTGGCCGAGTCGGGAGTTCTGCGGGCTTGGTCGAATTCAGCCTGGATCGAAACATCTGCGCCTCCATTACGGCAAGACGATTATCGACGGATCAGCTTTCGGCACGGGTATCGTTACGAAAAAACCCGCGACCGCAAGCAGAGCCGCGCCCGGAAGCAGAGCCGCGCCCGTAAGGAAGCGGAGCAACGGGCAAGGCCTGACCACTCCCTCACGGTCGTGGCTCTGCCATATCACGGTCGTGGCACTAGCTTGGCTGCGGCGCTGCCTGATCGCGTTCATCGCATGGCACGATACGCCTTGAGAGTCGCAGCGCTGGGACCGTGCGGCTGCAAGGCGCGTATTTCGAAACAACTGACAACTCACCCGCGCACTTCATGCGCATCGTGCGCCATGCCACGCCATCACGCCCACAATGACTCCATCGGCAGCGCGAACATTTTTTTCCCAAAAGCCACGGCTTCCCGGCCGGCATAGAGCACAATCCCGCGGTGAAACCGATCACCAGCCGCCTCGGCCAAGGCGCGCAGACCATTGAAGTCTGAACCATGGGCGGCGTGTGCGGCTTTGACTTCCAGGCCGACGATTTTTCCAGCGGAGTTCTCACAGACGAGATCGACTCCAACACCGCTCACGGTGCGGAAATGGGAGAACCGCACGCCGTTGTCGCTCCAGCCGGCCTGTTTCGTGAGCTCCATGACGACGAAGTTTTCGAGCAGAGCGCCGCGCTGCCGCGGGTCGATCGATCCGCGCCTGGGGTTGATGCCGAGCAGATGGCTCGCCAACCCGGTATCGATCAGGCACAGCTTGGGCGACTTGATGACGCGCGCCCCGACGTTGGCGGACCACGCCGGCAACAGCCGCACAAGAAAAATGGTCTCGAGCAGCGCGAAGTAGCGTTTTAGCGTGGTCTGCGGAATCTGCAGGCCGCGGGAAATGTCAGCAAAATTGAGCAGGCCGCCAATCCGACCGGCCAACAGCGTCAGCAGCCGCGGCAGCAGCGTCAGATCTTCGATGTTCGCCAGATCGCGCACGTCGCGCAGCAGGATCGTTGTGAGATACGATTCGTACCAGGCGCCTCGTCGCATCGCCGCACGCTGCAACGGCTCCGGAAATCCGCCGGCCAGCAGACGCTTGAAGAGGCCGGACTCGGTGTCCGGCAGCGGCCCTTTGAGGGCCGGGGCATTCTCGCCGAAGGAGTGGGCGGATGTCGTGCCCGGCCCCACATTCAAGCGCGCGGCGGGCGCGCGACTTTGGAAGCAGCGCGCCAGGAAGGTCTCGCGCCGTCCGGCAAGCTCGCCTTGCGACAACGGCCACAGCGTCATGATCTCGATCCGGCCGGCCAATGACTCGGAGAGGCGCGGCAACAGCAGCACGTTGGCCGATCCGGTCAGCAGATAGCGCCCTGGCTTGCGCTGGCGATCCACCTCGTTCTTGAGCGCAACGAACAACTCGGGCACGCGTTGCACCTCGTCGAGCGCGACCGGGCCGGCGAGTCCGGCCAGAAAGCCCGTGGGGTCGGCCTTGCACGCGGCGAACACCGTCGCATCATCGAGCGTCAGATAGCGGCGGTGCGATTCGCTTCCGCAGGTCATCTGCACCAGCGTCGATTTGCCTGTCTGCCTCGCGCCGTGCACCAGCACGACGGCCGTATCACGCAGCGCCCGGTGGACGCGCTCGTTCATGTGCCGCGAATGCATGCCGCTACGCTAGCCGGAACGGATGGAAAATCAACCGTAATCTGGCTGATAATCAACCACTATCTGGCTGAAATTCATCCATTAACTAGATGATTTAACACGCACTGAATTGGAAAAATACGTTGTTTTCTGATTTCATTCGACGAATTTCGTCTTACGAACATAGGTCTATCCATGCGCGCATGGAAGCGCGGAGTGTGATGCGGCGAAGCGTGGCCCGGCGCGCCGAAACGAGCGCCATGCTGCGGTGTTGAACGGCCCCTCCTGTCGCTGCTACGGGCGCTCCGAGCTGTTATGACCCGTTGCGCTTTTCTTCGCCGGCCAGATCGAGAATCGCGACAATTGCCAGCACCAGCGCCACCACGCCCGCCAGCGTCAGGGTTCGCCGCAGATCGGCCCCGGGCAGCAGCGTCGCCGCCAGCCCGGTCGTCGCAGTGGCGAGGTAGATCGTCAGCACGGCGAATTTCCGCGACAGCCCGCGCAAGACGAGGCGGTGCGAGAAGTGCCGTTGATCGCCCCGGAGCGGGTTGCGCCCCTCGGCGAGGCGGATCGCGATCACGCTCACAAAGTCGTAGAGCGGGATCGCGAGAATCACCAGCGGCATCGCCAGCGCATAGGCGGGCAGGCCCGCGCCGCTCGGGTAATAGGTCGTCAACACCGAGACGACGCCGGTCCAGTATCCGATCAGCAGGCTGCCGCCGTCGCCCATGAAAATTCGCGCCGGCGGAAAGTTGAACCACAGAAAACCGCTGATCGCGCCGAGAAATACGCACGCCAGCGCCGGCACCAGCACCTGCCCCGCCATGACGCCGCAGATCGCGAAGAAGAGCAGGCAGATCGCCGCGACGCCCGCCGAAAGCCCGTCCATGTTGTCGAGAAAGTTGAAGGCGTTCATCAAGACGGCCAGCCAGAGCGTCGTGAGCGTCAGCGCGACAGCGGGATGCGCCATTTCGAGCAGTCGCACGTCCGCGATGGTGGTTGTGAACAGCGCGACAGCGAGAATCACAGGGAGCTTGGCGCCGGGGCCGAGCGGCTTGCGGTCGTCGATGACGCCCAGGACGTGGATCGCGGCCGATCCGAGCAAGAGCCAGAAGCCTTGCGCCGCGCGCTGGGCGGCCCCGCCGAAATAAACCCGCGCGGGTTCACCCAGCGTGTCACGCACGAAATCCTGGGGAATCAAAGCCGCCGCCGCGAGCAACAGTCCGAGCGGCAGCCAGCCGGCCAGAAAAATCGCGGTTCCCCCGCCATAGGGCATAACGCGCTGGTGCGATTTGTGCCCGCCGGGGCGATCGACAAAACCGATACGCGGGGCCATGATCCGCGCGGCGGCCGTGAAGAGCCAACCCAGCGCCGCCGCCCCACACGATCCGCCGATCAAGCCAAAAAATAGCAGCCAGCTCTGCATCGGCAACGGGTTCTACCCGATTCGTAGAGCGCTGCCCAGCAGTACGCACCGAACCGCGCCTGCAAACCGAACCGCGCCCGTCAGGAAGCGATTCGACTCGATGCACGCCTGAGCCATTCGATGCGCTGGATTCGATACCGACGAGAAGACCCGCCCGCAGCCCGATCGAACCGCCACGCCGAGCCAGTCGATTACACGCAGCGAATCGAATCGCCACGCCGAGCCAGCCGAATGCGCGGTGCGAATCGAATCGCTCCCTCACGGTCGCGGCTCTGCTGACGGTCGCGGTTCGGTTTGCGGTCCTGCTGGACAGGCGCGCTACAGTTTGATTTACTTCCCGTTTGGCGGCGCGGTTTCCGCCGGTTTCTGGCCCTTCGTGGAGATGCGGATATGTCTCGTTCGTTCTATGCCTGTCTGGCCCGGCGGTTCGGCCCTTCGGTCGATGCGATGACGCGACGACGCTTTCTACAGACGACGCTGGCCGGTTCGGCCGGGTTGCTGCTGTCCGGCTGGCCGCGTCTGGCTCGCGGCGATGACGCGCCCAAGGCCGCCGGCAAGCACGTGGTTATTCTTGGCGCGGGTTTCGCGGGGCTGGCGTGCGCACACGAGTTGAAGAGCGTCGGCTACAAAGTGACCGTGCTGGAGCCGCGGAATCGCGTCGGCGGGCGCGTCCTCAGCTTTGGCGATTTCGTGAAGGGCAAGAACGTCGAGGGCGGCGCCGAGCTGATCGGCTCCAACCACCCAACCTGGGTCGCCTACGCCGAAAAGTTCGACCTTGAATTTCTCGACGTAACCGAGGATGAGAGCCTTGACATGCCGGTCTATCTCAACGGCAAGCGCCTGACCGCCGACGAGGTTGAGAAGGTCTATGAAGAGATGACCGCCGCCTACAACACGATGAACGCCGACGCCGAGAAGATCAACGCCGACGCGCCGTGGACCTCGCCCGATGCGGCGGCGCTCGACAAGAAGAGCGTGGCCGACTGGCTCAAGGGACAAAGCGTCTCTGACCTGACGCGGGCGGCGATCGTCGCGCAGCTCACCGGCGACAATGGCGCCGCGATCGAGAAACAGAGCTATCTGGGCATGCTCGCGCAAGTCAAAGGCGGCGGCGTCGAAAAGTATTGGAGCGAGAGCGAGGTCTATCGCTGCAAGGGCGGCAATCAGCAACTCGCGACGAAGCTCGCCGCGGCGATCGGCCAAGATCGCATCCTGCTCAACCTGCACGCTTCGAAGGTAAACGTGCGCGACAATGGCGTGACCGTGACGGCATCGGACGGTCGCACGATTGAGGGCGACATGGTGGTGCTCGCCGCGCCGCCGACGGTGTGGCAGAAGATCGAATTCCAGCCGTCGCTGAGCGACGCGCTCAAGACGCAGATGGGCGTGAATATCAAGTATCTGACGGCGCTGAAGACGCGCTTCTGGAAAGAGCAGAAGCTCGCTCCTGACAGCCTGACCGACGGCGATATCAGTATGACCTGGGAACTGACAGATAATCAGCCCGGCGACGAGTATGCCGGCCTGATCGCGTTTTCCGGCGGCCCTCCGGCAGAGAATGTGCTGAAGCGCAACAAAGAGGAGCGCGACGCGTTCTATAAGCAGGAATTGGAGAAGCTCTATCCGGGCTTTGGCGACAATCTCCTCAACATCCGCATGATGGATTGGCCCAAGGACGCCTGGACGTTGGGCGGCTACTCGTTCCCGGCGCCGGGGCAGGTGACGGCGATCGGCCCGACCTATGAGAAGGGCCTGGGCCGGTTGCAATTCGCGGGTGAGCACACCTGCTACAAGTTTGTGGGCTATATGGAAGGAGCGCTCAATTCCGGCGCAAGCCTTGCCAAGCGCATCGCGCAAAAGGACGGCGTATTGAAGGCCTGACCAAGCGATCGGCGCAGCGGCGATCCACACAGCGCGGCTGAGCCGTCGGACGGCGCTGCGCTGGCGTCACGCGAGTCGGTGCGGAGCTGCCAGGACGGCACGGCATGATCAGCTTGCTCGGCATCGGCGTGTTTGTGCTCGGCGCGGCGGGGCTGTGCTGGGCGGTCTGGCGTTACGATCAATTCGAGCGCGAGCCGCCCCACCTGGTCGTCCTGGCGGTGGCGTTGGGTTTTCTTCTCGGTGTCACGTTCGTCAATGGGCAGGTCGCGTTGATTCTTGCATTCGAGCGGCTGTTCCCATTTCACGAAGGCGTTCACGGCATCGAGTATGCCGCCGCGCTGGTCGCAACTCTGCTCGAAGACGTGCCCAAAGTGCTGCTGACGGCGTTGTTTGCCTGGCGCATCCGGTCGCACTTCAATGATCCGTTTGACGGGTTGATCTATGGCAGCTTGATCGGTGCGGGTTTTGCGATCGGCGAGACCAAGGTGCGCTGGGATGAAGTCGACAGCCCGCCGATGGCGGCGTTGCAGGGGCTGCTGATCGTCATTGGTCATATGCTTTTTGGAGGCATCGCCTGTTTTGGCCTGGGTTTGCGAAACGCGGCGCATCCGGGCTATCGGCGGCTGTGGGCGCCGGGGGTGCTGATCGGGCTGGGATTTGTGCTGCCGGTGCATTTTCTTTATGACATGGCCGTCGCGTTCAGCGAACATGCGACGCTTCACTTCGGCCGGCGGGATTGGCTGGCGATCTGCGGCGGGGCGGGGCTGCTGGCTTTAGCGATGGTCGTCTTCTTCTTTCTCATCGCGCTGGGGTCGGTCTTGTCGAAGGAGAAATTCTCGCCGGATTGTCCGCGCCCTCCGCTGGGCGAGCTGCATCGCCGCGCGATGCAGGAGGCCTGGCGCCGTGCGCAGCGCATGCTATGGCCGCAAGGCCCTGGCTAGCGCTTCGTCACACTTGAGTTAACGGGTTAGAAACAAGGGTAGCATGGGCATAGCGCTCCAATCCGGCTTCCCCTTCCCACCTTCCCACCTGCGCACGCATTCAACGACGCACGGGCCGGAGGCCCATGCTACCCGCGCGATGGGGAATGAACTCAGAATATCTGTCTGCCCCGTACGTTGCTCCGTCCCTTCCTCGCTGCGTCGCTTCGTCGTTGATGTAGGTGCGGTGCGAATCGAATCGCTCCCTCACGGTCGCGGTTCGGTTTGATCGCGCCCGCCAACCGAACCGCGCCCGTCAGGAAGCGATTCGACTCGATGCACGCCAGAGCCATTCGATGCGCTGGATTCGATACCAACGAGAAGACCCGCCCGCAACCCGATCGACCCGCCGCGCCGAGCCAGCCGATTACACGCAGCGAATCGACCCGCCGCGCCGAGCCAGCCGAATGCGCGGTGCGAATCGAATCGCTCCCTCACGGTCGCGGTTCGACTTCAGGTGACTGATCGAGGCTGGACACGCTTTAGTGTCCGCCGGCTGATTCGGCGGCATGATCGGCGGCGACCGCCGGAGCAGGCGCGTGCAGCGCGGTGATTTGCTCTTCCAAGAACGTCAGCGCGGTGCGCGGCTTAAGCAGGCCCGGCAGGACAAAGTTTGCAAACCCACAGACGAGCAGCGTGGCCAGCGCTCCGAGTCCGACCAGGCTCTTGGCAAGCGGATCAAGACGCTGGAGGGGCGCATTCAGGAGGTCGAGCGTCGCAGCCGCCGTACCAAGCACGCGCTTTGAAAGCGAGCGGGGCGAGCCGGGGCCGGTGTCGCCGTCGGCGCCGCCCGTCATTCGTGCCGGCAGACTCGCAAGTTCCGACTCAAGCACGGCGGTGTCTTCATCATCGGCGGGTGGTTCCGCCGGGGTCTGGTCAAAGGAGTCAGCCGGCGTGTCCGGCGGGGCGGGGGCGACAGCGGCGTTTTCACTCGCGTCCAGGCTAAGGCCGGATGCAACCGGCACGAGCACGGTTTCGCTCGCGCCGTCGGCGCCCTCGGCGGCGGCGACCGTTTCAGCCTGACCGGAACCTAGCGTCGTATCAAGATCGAGCGGGTCTTGTGGCGGGGCGGTCAACTCGTTGGTTTCTGGACTGGCGCTCATTTCAATGTCTCCGCTCGCTTGCGACCGGCATAGCGAGTCCTTTCGGCGTTGCCGGCGATTTTCTTCGCGCAGGACGGCGGCGCGCGTCCGAGATTGATCGCGTCACCGACGTTCATCGGCTCATTCCCTTCTATTTTTCGATATCTCCGGCGACGGGCCGCGCACATTTGCGATGCTTCCTGATGGCGACGGCTTCCCACGGTCGCCAGCAGCAGAACGAGGGTCGTCGTTACCGGTCGATCGTGCGAGCGCGAAAAACGCGCCAGCCCGCTCGAACGCCAACGCATCCCACCGTGCTTCTCCGGAGGAAACCGTGCATACGCGAGGAAACCTGGCAGCGGTATCGGCATTGGGTTTGCTGAGTTTGGGTTGGTGGTCATTGCCTGGCCCATCCCATGCACCGCCGCCGGCCGGTAAGCATACGAGCATCATCCCTGTTGCGTCGGGTCTGCCTGTTATGTCGGGCCTGGCCCGCGCGGAGCTTGGACCGCAATTGGGCGGGCGGCAGGCGCCGCTGCGCTCGGCGGCCGACTGGATCGCCCTGCAGAGCGGAACCCCCGCCTGGCTGGCGCGGCCGGAGGCGTCATGTCTGGAGCTGCCGGATGGCCTATCCGCCTGCTTTGCGCCCGGCACCAGCGAGGACCATGCGCAGGCGTTTTATGCCTGGCATGTCTTTCGCGTGGGGGGTTTGCCTTATTCCGCGCCGTCGCGCTGGACGCAAACCGCGACCAACGGAACGACCAGCGGCGCAGCGCCGATCACGCTGACTTACTCCTTCGTCGCCGATTATTCGACCGGCAGCGCCAGCACCAGCAATACCATCCACGCCACGCTCGACAGCCAGTTTGGCAGCCGCCAGACCTGGAAGAATCTTTTCGCCGATATCTTCGCAGGCTGGTCGGCTCACTGCGGCATTACGTTTGTCGAAGTGAGCGACGACGGCGCGAGCTGGCCCGGTTCGGCGGGCGTATTGGGCACGCGGGCCGACATCCGCATCACGTCGTTTTCGGTCGATGGGCAATATGGCGTGCTCGCCTATGCCTACACGCCCAACGTCGGCGACATGGCGCTCGATAACAACGAGTACTGGGCCGACTCCGGCAACAACTATCGTTTCCTGCGGAACACCCTCTTGCATGAGCTGGGCCACTCGATCGGCCTCCTGCACGTGAATCCGCGCGATGGCACGAAGTTGATGGAGGCGCTGCTCAATACCAGTTTCGAAGGCCCGCAGGACGACGACATCCGCGGCGCGCTCTCATCCTATGGCGACGCCTCAGAGACGAATGAAACCGCCGCGACGGCGCGCAGCCTCGGCACGTATTCCTCCGGCACGACCCATTCCAGGCTCGCGCTGCATGCCAACAGCGACAATGACTGGTTCGTGCTCAACGGCGTAAGCGGCGCTGCGCTGATCATCACCGCCACGCCCAGCGGCGCTTCGTACAGCGTCAGCCCCGATCCCGGCACGCCCGCCGCAACGAACACCGCCGCGATCCACCCCTTGCGCGTCGAGGCCTATGCCGCGGGTGGCGCAACGCTGCTGGCCAGCGCCGCCGCCGCCGCGGGCCAGGCCGCGCAGACCGCTTCGTTTCAGATTCCCAGCGGCGAAAGCAGCGTCTGGCTGCGCGTCTATACGACCAGCTCGACCAACGGCGTGCAGCGCTATGCGCTGAACGTGTCGGCGGGCAGCGCCATCTTGCGGACGCTGACGCTCACGTCCGCGCCGGCCGGCGCGGCGATCACGCTTTCGCCGGCCGACTCGACCGGCCAGAGCAGCGCCACGGCGCCGGCGACGCGCACGTATTCGAACGGCGCGACCGTCGCCCTCACCGCGCCGGCCACGCTGGGGACGGCGGCGTTTGTCCGCTGGCGCCTCGACGGCGCGCAGCAGACCTTCGCGCAGCGCACGCTGAGTGTCCCGCTCGAAGCCGACCGCAGCGCAGAGGCCGAATACACCACGACGCTAGCCGTCTCGGCTGGGGCCGATCAGACGATCGTCGCGGGTGATACGGCACAGCTCAGCGCGGCGCTCGTCGGCGGAACCGGGCCGTTCGCGTACGCCTGGTCGCCCAGCGCCGGTCTCTCCAACCCTGCCGCGGCTGCGCCCAGTGCCAACCCTGCGCAAACGACGACGTACACGCTGACCGTGACCGATGCGGCCGGTCACACGGCCAGCGACGCGGTCACGATTAGCGTTGCACCGGGCTTGAGCGTTGCCGCCGGCGAAGATCGCACGGTGCTCGCCAATCGCGGCTTCACGCTCAGCGCCAGCGCCGCGGGCGGCACGGCGCCCTACACCTATTCGTGGTCGCCGGCCGCGGGACTGACCACGAGCACCGCCGCGACGGTCAGCGGCGCAATCGGTGCATCGACGACGTTCACGGTGACGGCGACCGATGCGGCGGGGCGCACGGCGACGGATCAGGTTGAGGTTCTGGTCGCCGATCCGCTGCAGGTGCGCGTCAGCGGCACCGGCTTTTATGTGCGCGGTCAGACCATCGCGTTGAGCGCATCGGCAACAGGCGGGGCTGTGCCGATACGCTATTCGTGGACGCCGGGCGGGCAGGACGGCAGCACGACGACGCCGTCAATTTCCGTGACGCCCAGCACGACCACGACGTACACCGTGACGATCGAAGACGCGCTGCAACAGCGCGCGGTCGTCGGGGTGCGGGTCGATCTGGTTGAGCCGCTTACGGTCAACGCCAGCGCATCGGCGGGGCGGATCAATGGCGGTGATTCGGTGGAGTTGTTTGCCGACACGACCGGCGGGCTTGCGCCGCTGACGTATCAATGGTCGCCGGCGGAGCTAGTCGCCTCTCCCAACGTGGCGGACAGCACCGCTGCGCCGGTCGAGGCGACGACGTTTACGGTGCTCGTCACGGATCGGCTCGGGCAGTCGGCGTCGGGCAGTGTGACGGTCGAGGTCGGCGGTGTCAGCGGGCTTTCCCCGGCGTTGCCGGCGATCGGTTGCGGCGCGGGCGTCGGGCCGTTGGGGCTGATGACGCTGCTGCTGCTGGCGGGGGGGAGGAAGGTGGGAACGCGGGAAGGCGGGAAGGTCGAGTGATAACGTGTTAAAGTGAATAAGTGATAAGGGAAGAAAGGGATCGTGGAGTGCGGTTGGGATGGTTTGACCGCGGACGTCATTTGCTGGTCTGGGCACAAGGGCGAACCGCCGTCGGCCACTGAGGCCCGACGCTCCCGGCTCATCGCGCGTACAACTTGCACCGGCTCATTCCTATCTTTTTTTCGTGGCTCGCCACTCTTAACTCGCTACTCATAACTCACTATTCGCCATCGCCGCCGCTAGTTCATCCAGCGCTTCGACGGGGGTGTTGAGCGGCGGCATGAGGCGCAGCACGCTCGGGTCGGCGCTTGTTCCCGTGATGAAGCCGCGCTCCAGCAGCGTTTGTTGCACGCGCTTCGCAGGCCCCGCCACACGCAGCCCGATCAAGCAACCGCGCCCCAGGACCGCGCGCACCGGGCCGACGTGCAGCCGCTCATGACACAGCGCCCCCAGCCGGGCCGCGTGGGCTAGCAAGCCGTCGCGCTCGATGACTGCCAGCGTCGCCAGCAGGGCTGCGCACGCGAGCGGCCCGCCGCCAAAGGTTGAACCGAGGTCGCCCTGTTTGACGCGCGCTGCGACGGCGGGGGCCATCAACAGCGCCCCGATCGGCACACCGTTCGCCAGCGACTTGGCCGACGTGCTGAAGTCTGGCCAGACGCCGCCCGCGCCGGCGACATAGGGCCGCCCGAGCCGGCCGACGCCCGTCTGCACCTCGTCATAAATCAACATGGCCTCGATTTCGGTGCAGCGTTGCCGCAGGGCCTGCAGGTAAGCCGGCTCCAGCTCGACAATTCCGGCGATGCTCATGATCGGCTCGGCCATGACCGCGGCGATCGAGTGATCAAGCTGCGCCAGATCGGCCGGGTCATTGGGCCGCAGGCGCACACACGGCAAGAGCGCGCCGTCAAGCGGCCGGGTGAGCTTGTCATCGGTGGTCGCCGACAGCGTGAGCAACGTGCGCCCATGCCAGCCTCCGGCGATCGCGGCGAGTTTCCGCCGGCCGGTCAGTTGGAGCGCGAGCTTCAGTGCGTTCTCATTGGCCTCGGCCCCGCTGTTGCAGAAAAAGACCGAGGCAAAGCCGGCGTGAGCGGCGCCGCCGATCGGCGTCGACTTGTCGCCGACGGAATTGGCGAATGCGACCAATGCCTCCGCCGCGCGCGTCCGCACCTCGAGCGGCACAACGTTGGAATAGAACGCCAGCGTGCGGGCTTGCGACGCGAGGGCATCGGCGATTTCCGGATGAGAATGCCCCAGCGCGCAGACCGCGTGACCGCCGTACAGATCCCACAGTTCGCGTCCGTCGCGGGTGCGCACGCGGCTGCCGGCGCCGCTGACGAGTTCGAGCGGATATTGAGCGTAGGTGTCGATGAGCGCGGTCATGGCGGCTCCATGCGTTGTAAATTCGCGGGGTTCAGGCGGGCCGGATGGATGGGAACCACAGCCCGGTCGTCTCGGGCAGGCCGCACATGATGTTCATGTTCTGGATCGCCGTTCCCGCCATGCCCTTGACCAGATTGTCGAGCGCGGCCATCGCGATCACCTGTCGCCCGCGGCAGGCCAGCGCGATGTCGCAGAAATTCGAACCGATGACGTCCTGCAGCGTCGGCGAGTCGGCCACCAGCCGGACAAAAGGCGTGTCGGCGTAAAACTGTTCATAAAGCGCGCGGAGCGCGGCGAGCGTGGTCGCCTCCGGCAGCGTCACATGCGATGTAACAAAAATGCCGCGGGCGGTGTCCATGCTTTGTGGAACAAAACTCAGCGCGATGCGCTCGCTGTGCGGGTCGCCCCAGGCCTGGAGAATCTCGGGTTCGTGCTGATGGGCCAGTGGCTTGTAGGCGCGGAAGTCGGCGTGTCGCGTGGGGTGATGGGTGGTGTCTTTAAGTTGCCGCCCGGCGCCCGAAGAGCCGGTCTTCGCATCGCACACGACGGCCCCGCCGACGCCGTGCGCCGCCAGCGGCGCCAACGAGAGAATCGCCGCGCTCGCGAGGCAGCCGGGGTTCGCGATGATCCGCGCACTGCGAATGGCATCGCGTCCCAACTCCGGCAGGCCATACGCCACTTCTCGACGCAGGGACGACTCAAAGGGAGCGCCGGCGTAGTAGCGCTCATGCAGTTCCGCGTCGCGCAGTCGCAGATCGCCGGAAAGGTCGATGAAGCGCACGTCTTCGCGGTGAATCTGCTGCCGCAGGCGAAAGACGGCCGCGCCGCTGTGACCGTGCGGGAGGCCGGCAAAAATCACGGGATATTCAGCTTCGAGCAAGCGCGGCAGATCGATCCCGTCGGTGAAGGTGAGCCCCTCGTAGAAGCCGCGCAAATGCGGGTGCAGATCGGCGACGTGTGCGCCGACCTCGCTCGTGCTCGTCAGCGAAATGACCTGCACCTGCGGGTGAAGCGTCAACAGCCGCAGCAGCTCTCCGCCGCCATAGCCCGTCGCGCCGAGGATGGCCACCGCAATCGGCTTGCTCATGCGTCGATCTCGACGGCGTGGTCGCCGGCGTCGGCGGGCGTAGTGCCGCGCGTACCGTTCGCGCTGCCCGTGGCCGCCGGCAGACGATGCTTGATCTGCTCATAGATATATCCGCCAAAGGCCGCCCCGTGCGTGCGTGCGTTGATCGCCTCGAGCTGCAGTTGCTCGCGAATGAAGCGCACGCCGACCTCATTGTCGGTCGCCGGGCCGCTGATGACGGCGATCGGCAGGCCGAAGCGTTCGTGCATGACGCGCTTTCCGCCCCATGCGCCGACCGGGTCGTTGGCGCACAGCACGATTGCCGCGGCGTGCTTCATGATGGCCCCATCGCTGAGGATGTCCTGCACGCCATATTCGCCCAGGATGCCGTCGCCCAGCTCGGCGACGATGACCTGCGCGCCCTGCTTGGTCAGATGCTGCACGAGTCCGTGCGCGACGGCGAGCGACTTGCCGGCGGTCGTGCTGACGATGCCGGCGTCATTGAAGGAGACCGCCCACTGCGCGCCGAAGTCGAGCATGTTGAGCGTGTCACGCCGCAGCGACACGCCCGTCAGCTTGCAACCGCCGACCGCGATGCGGCGCTGATCAAGCTGCCGGATGAGCTGGCAGGCGGCGGAGGTCTTGCCGCTGTTCATGCACGTGCCGGCGATGAAAACGACGGGCACGTCGGCTTCGACGCGGTCGGCCCCGGCCGGGTCCCACGTGATCGCGTTCATGCCGATATGCGCGGGAATGCCCGCACGGTTCTGAAAATCGGGAAAGACTTGGACCGCCCCGAGAATCTCGACCACAAACGGCGGGCCTACGTCGGGGTTCTGCGACGTGCAGCGCCCGATCACCCCGCCGAGGTTGAGCAGGTGCAGTGATTCGCCGACGCGGATCGTGTCGGGCACGAACCCCGAGTAGCCGTGCAGCGCGTTGCGCGGGCCGAGCACGCCGACAATGATGTCGTCGGCGTGCAGCGTGACCATGCGGCCATGCACGTCCTCAAGCTGGTTGTAGACGCTCTTCTCGCCGCGGATGCGGCCGGCGACGATGTAGCCCTCGCGCGCGATGATCTCGGGCGCGATGCGCACGTCGCGCCGCAGCGGCACATTCCGCGTGGCGGAGGCGATCTTGTCGACGGTTAGACGCAATTCTGTGGCGCTCCTATCTTTTCCGGCGGGCCGAAAAGCAGTCGGGCCGGCATCGACGCAGCATCACCGGCGGTCAGGCGCTCGCGCGCCGCCAACCAGCGCTAACCGCGCACAATAGCATCTTTGACGCACCGGCTGAATGTCTTCGCGAAATTTCCACGCATGTGGCGGCGGCCGGGGCTAAGCCGATTGGCAGCGCTGCCCTGGTCATGCGCCGATCGCTGGCACTGCCCAAATCGTCGCCGGCATGGTTGAATGCAGACGTGATGGAGCATCCGACGGCGACGCAGTATTCGGGCGAGGTGGGGCGCAAGCTGATTCACCTGGCATCGGCGTTGATTCCACTTCTGGCGCTGGTCATCCCGCGCGACTGGATGTTGTGGATGTTGGGGGCGTGTGTTTTGTTGATGCTCGTCATTGAATGGGTTCGCCGCTGGCACATGCACGTCCGCCGCACATTTGAGCGCCTGTTGGGCTTCATGCTGCGACGTTCGGAGCGGCGCGGTCTGACCGGGGCGACGTGGGTATTCACGGGCGCGTTTTTCGCGTTGGCGCTCTTTCGGCTTGATATCGCGGTGGCGGCGCTGTTGATTCTGAGCGTGTCCGATTCATTGGCGGCTCTGATTGGTCGGCGCTTCGGGCGTGAGCAATTTCTGGGCAAGAGCCTGGCGGGCAGCAGCGCGTTTTTTCTTTCGGCGCTGGGGCTGGGGTTGCTGACGTTGCACGCGCCGCCGGGGCACGCGTTTGTCGCGGCGCTGGTGGCGACGGTGGTGGAAGCGCTGCCGCTGCGGCTGGGGCCGCTGGAAATCAACGATAATCTCGCGATTCCCCTGGCTACGGGGGCGGTGTTGACGCTGCTGGCGGGCGCGCCGGGGTGATGAGGCGCGCGGTTTATGGCGGTCCGGGCGTTGGGAGGGCCGCGGCGGTGGATGAACCGCGCGATTCCGGCTACCATTCGACCCGGCCGATTGAAGTTGTCGGCCGAGACTGGCGAAACGCCCGGCGCAACTCCGGTGGCGGCTGGTCCGCCGAGCGGAATGCCGCCCGGCCACATGCGGAGGATGGTTGGGCGTGAAGTTCGTGCTGATTGATCGGATCACGGAAATCGAGCCGCACAAGCGGATTGTGGCGCACAAGGCGCTCTCGCTTGCCGAGGAGTACCTGGCGGACCATTTCCCCACATTTCCCGTCTTGCCGGGCGTCATGATGCTCGAGGCGATGGTGCAGGCGTCGGCCTGGCTGGTGCGGGTGAGCCTTGATTTCGCCGCTCCGCTGGTATTGCTGAAAGAGACGCGCAACGTTACTTATAAGAGTTTCGTGGCTCCCGGGCAGGTGCTGACGATCGAGTCGGTCGTTAAGGAACTGACGGCTGAGCAGAGTCTCTTCACCGCCCGCGGCCACGTGAACGGCCGCGAGATGGTGAAGGGTCAGTTGACGCTCCGTCATCTGCCGCTGGCCGCGGCCGGTGGGATAGGCGGCGCGGCAGAGCGCGACCTGGCGCAGCGGATGCGCGCGCTCTACAACCTGATTCTGGTTCAGGCCCCCAGTGGCGCGGTGCTGGCCTGAGAGGATGGAGACGGCGGCGCAGCCGTCGGGCATGCGCGTTTTCGGGCAGACACCTCGGAGTGTCCGCCTGTAACCGCACGGACGGTTCGCCGTCTGACAGCATTGGACCTGAGTGGAGGAATGGGCGATGGCCAAGCCGACCCGGCTGGAGATCTTCGATAAAGTGAAGCAAGCGCTGGTGGATGCGCTGAGCGTGGATGAGGGCGAGGTCAAGGAAAGCTCTTCCTTGATGCGTGACCTCGGGGCCGAGTCGATCGACATTCTCGACATCACATTCCGCCTCGAGAAGTCATTCAACATAAAAATTCCGCAGGAAGAGCTTACGCCGCGCGACCTGCTCAGCAATCCGGCTTACGTCACCAACAAGAAGCTGAATGCAGAGGGGTTAGCCTTGCTCAAGCAGCGCATTCCGCATGCCGACTTCTCGGAGTTTGAGAAAGACCCCGACATTGACAAGATCATCGACACGTTTACTGTCGGCACTATCGTGAATTTCGTCGAGTTGAAGGTTAATCAGGCCGCCTAAGAACCATCATCGTGCGTTGGATCTGGATTGATCGCTTCGAGGAGTTTGAGTCGGGCCGCAAGGCGGTCGCGGTCAAGCACGTCAGCATGGCCGAAGAGCATCTGCATGACCACTTTCCGGGTTTTCCGGTCATGCCGGCGAGCCTGTTGATCGAGGGGATGGCTCAGACCGCCGGCGTCTTGATCGGCGAGGCGCGCAACTTCACGGAAAAAGTCGTCCTGGCCAAGATCAAGCGGGCCATGTTCTTGCGGATCGTCCGTCCGGGCACCATGCTCCGCTATGTCGCGGAAATCGAGCATCTGACCCAGCAGGCCGCCTCAACCACCGGGCGGATTGTGTGTCCGAATGGTGTGACCGGTGATGAGTTGATCGGCGAGGTCGATCTGGTGTTTTCGCACGTGGACCAGAACATGAGCGGGCTTGAATTTCCCGAGGAAAACTTTGTCTTTACCGACGATTTCCTCTCGCTCCTCAGTACTTTCCGGGATCGCTGCCCGCGAACGGTGCCGCTGTGAATGAAAAACGCGTCGTCATTACCGGCCTCGGGCCGGTGACTCCGCTCGGAACCGGCGTCACCGATTTCTGGGCCGGCCTGCTCGAGGGTCGTAACGCGGTGCGCCCGCTGCGCTCGTTTGATCCGGCGCGGTTTGACACGCGCCTTGGCGCTGAGATTGAGCGCGTCTCGGTCGCCGACGTGGTTCCCAAGAGCTATCGCAAAGCCACCAAAATCATGGCCCGCGACATTGTGCTCGCGGTCATGGGCGCCTATCACGCCGTCAGCGATTCCGGCCTGCGCACCAAGTGTTTGATCGAGCGCGGCGACGTGACCGGCGAGCCCAACCTCGACAGCACCCGTTTCGGCGTCAATATCGGCGCCGGGGCGATCTGTGCCGACTTGCCGGAATTGGCTGAGGCGCTGGCCAGCGCGACCGATGAAAACGGCGTCTTCAGCCACAAGCGCTGGGGCACTGTCGGCATGAACAATCTCACGCCGCTCTGGCTGCTCAAGTTCCTGCCCAACATGCTGGCCTGTCACGTCACGATCGTGCACGACGCCCAAGGCCCCAGCAACACCATCACCTGCTGCGAGGCCAGCAGCCACCTCGCGATCGGCGAGGCTTTCCGCACGATTGCGCGCGGCACGGCCGACGTGTGCATTTGCGGCGGCGCGGAGAGCAAGACCAGCCCGATGGGACTGATGCGGCAATGGCTGGGCCAACGCCTGACCCGTCAGAACGACACGCCCGTGACCGCAATCCGCCCATTTGGGCAGGGGCGTGACGGCACGTGTATTTCTGAGGGCGGCGGGCTGGTCATCCTTGAAGAGCTGGAGCATGCCCGCCGGCGCGGCGCCCGGATCTATGCCGAGTTGATCGGCTTCGGCACGGCGCACGACGCCAGCCCGCCGCTGCCCGTTCCCAATCGTCCGCAGCCGACCGGTCGCGGGCTGGCCCTGGCGATCGGCAAGGCGCTGCGCGATGCGCGCGTTAACGCGGAGCAGGTTGACATGGTCGGCACGTGCGCGGCGGGGTTGGTCTATCAGGATCGTTGCGAGGCTCAGGCGATCCATCATGCGCTGGGGGCGCGGGGGGCGTCGGTGCCGGTTTTGAACATAAAAGCGGGCCTGGGCAACAACGGCGCCGGCAGCGGCGCCATCGACTTCATCGCGGCCGTGCTCTCCACCTACAACGCGACGATTCCCGCCGCGTTCAACAGCGCGCCGATTGATCCGGAGTGCGGGCTGAACGTCGTCGCGACCGGCCCGCGCGACGCCCGCGTCGACGTGGCCTTGTCGCTCGCCTATTCACTGGGCGGCGGGCAGAATGTGGCCATGGTCTTGCGGCGCTACCGTGGCGATGCGGCCTAGCCGTGCGCCGGGTGCGTCACGCGCTATGAAGACGTGTGAGGATTAGGCATGAGTCGGCGAGTGGTCATTACGGGCATCGGCTGGGTCACCCCGCTGGGCGCCGAGATCGAAAGCGTTTGGCAGCGGCTGCTGCGCGGCGAGAGCGGCGTCGCGCCGACCACCATCTTTGACGCGCAAACCTTCCCGACGCAGTTCTCGGCCGAAGTCAAAGGTTTTGATCTCAAGTACTTCCTCGGCGAGCGCTATGCCGATCACAAAACCGCCGGACGCAACACCAGCTTTGCCCTGGCCGCGGCCGAGATGGCTTGGGGCAGCGCCGGCCTCAACGGCACGACCGGCGTCGACCCGGCGATGGTGGGCATCTATCTGGGTAACGGCGACGGCCCGATTGATTTCGAAAATTTCACGGCCGCGGCAATTGCAGGGTGGTCGGCTGAGCAGCGCACGCTCGACAGTCTGCGCTGGGCCGAAGTGGCAACCAAGTGCTTTAATATCGAGCATGAATTTGAGCAGGAGCCGAACTCCGCCGCCTGCCACATTGCCTATCGCTTCAACGCCCAGGGGCCGAGCTTCAACACGCTGACCGCTTGCGCCGCCAGCACACAGGCCATCGGCGAGGCCGCCGCGCTCATCCGCCGCGGCGACGCCGACGTCATGATCTCCGGCGGCGCGCATAGCATGATTCACCCATTGGGGGTGACGGGCTTCAACCGGCTGACGGCGCTTTCGACGCGCAACGACGCGTGCATGACGGCGTCGCGACCGTTCGACCGCACGCGCGACGGCTTTGTGCTGGGTGAGGGGGCGGGCATCCTGATCCTCGAAGAGCGTGAGAACGCGCTGCGCCGCGGGGCGCGTATTCTCGCGGAGATTGTCGGATATGGCTCGACCGCCGACGCCTTTCGCGTGACCGACATTCATGAGACTGGCCGCGGGGCGATCGCGGCGATGCGGGCCGCGCTGCTCGACGCCGGCGTTCAGCCGACACAGATCGATTACATCTCAGCTCATGGCACAGGCACGGAAGAAAACGACAAGCTCGAAACCCTCGCAATTCGCGGCGTCTTTGGCGAACACGCCAGGAACGTGCCGATCAGCAGCGTCAAGAGCATGTTCGGCCATCTCGTTGCGGCGGCGGGCGCGGTTGAGCTGATTACGTGCGTGCTGGCGATCCGCGATGGGGTCATTCCGCCGACGATCAACTATCGTGAATCAGACCCCAATTGCGACCTCGACTATGTGCCCAACGAGCCGCGCCGCGGCCCGGTGCGCACCGCGCTTTCCAACAGCTTCGGCTTTGGCGGCCAGAATGACACGCTGGTGATCAGGGAGCATGCCTGAAACGCCCACGCGGTCGGGGGCGTTTCGCGGCCCGTGCGTCGTTGAATGCGTGAGAAGGTGGGAAGGTGGGAAGGTGGGAAGG
>CAYQLG010000030.1:0-36680 GCA_964418235.1 uncultured Planctomycetales bacterium | reverse complement strand
GGTCGCGCGCCGCGCGACGGCGACCGCGCTCCACGCCGGCGTCGGGGGACGATCCAGCGCCGGGCTTGCCGCGCTTGGCGCTCATGCCTCAACCTCCGCACCGGTGGCGAAGCAGCGCTCGAGCACGACGTGGACACACAGCGCCGTCGCCGCCGCGCCGCCGATCACGCTCCCGCATGTCGGCAGGAGCGTAAGCACCGCGATGGGCAGCCAGACGATCGTGAGCGCATTGGCCAGCTCAGCGGATTGTGGGGCTGGCGCATGGGCTGGGGCTGTGGTCGGCGGCGCGGTTTCACCGGCAAGCTGCTGTGCGGAATGCTCGGCGCCATGCGCGGCAGACGTGGTAGCCATCGATGCGCTCGCCGCAGACGCGGCGGGCTTGCGCGTCAGTGCGTGCAGCAGCCACGCCGCACCGGCCAGCGTCAAGACCAGCGCCGGCGAAGCCGCCGGCCATGACCAGCCAGCGATGATCGCGCCGAGCACGCCTGCGGCGACGGCCAAAGCCGGGAGGGCGCCGCGCTGCGTGCGGTCGATCGTGATCCGCGCGAGTTGGAAGATAAGCAACGCCGCCAGCAAGCAGCGCCAGAACTGGCCCCAAGAAAAGCCGCCGGCGGCGCCGAGCGTGCTATCCGTCGCGACCCCGTCGGAGATCGCGCCTTCCATGCCCGCGAGAGTGGTCAGTATGCCGGCACGCTGCGCGTCCCAAACAGCCGCCGCACCGGTATAGAAGGTCAGCGCGACACCGCCCGTGCGCACGGAAGGGATCAGTCGACCGGTGGTGGTCCAAGGCCGGCCGTGGTCGAGCTGCTGTGCCCAGAAGCGTGCCAGCCAGAAGAAGAACGTCGCGGCTAGCAAGGCCCCGATCAGGCGTCCGCCGCCGCCGAAACTCGCTACCGCCACGGCGAAGACCAGCAACGCGAGGTCCATGTACACGGCGCGAAAGGAGAGGTGCACGACTCCGAGCGCCGCAAACGCCGCCGGCATCAGCAACAAGCCGAGATACCAGCCTGGCGTAAGCATCGTCACGGTCGCGGCGGCCGCGAGCGCGAGCAGCAGCGCCGCATACTCGCTAAGTGCCGGTAGGCGCAGTCGCTCCGTCAGACGCTCCGGCGCGGCCAGCCAGTCGTTCAAGCGCTGTTGTCGATGGCGCAAGACGTGAAACAGCACGATGCCAAGCGGCAGCACACAGAGGAGCGCGGTCAGCATCACCCCACCGCCGCGAAGAGCCGATGCCAACGGCGTGATCGATAGCCCGGTCAGCGCCGCGGCCCCCAGCAGCCAGATGCGCAGGCCGCCGCCGGCGCTCCAGACGATGGTCAATGCGATGCTTGTGGCCACGGCGATGAGCGCCGCCGCAACCAGCAGCGTGTGGGACTGTGTTGCAGAGAGATTCAGCCCCGTGCCACCGGCCGAGCCGTGTTGGGCAAAGAGCTTCAGCGCCGATTGCAGTAAGAAGGCGCAAGCGAGAGACGCGGCAGTTAGTCCCGTCGCGGCGAAGTATGCAAGCTCCGGCTCCGGGTCGGTTGGCGTGGGTTTGATTGCGCCGGTATTTGGAGCGCTGCGCTGCCTGCGGGCGTGGCTTTGCTCTTGAACGTAACCATAGATGACGAGCGCCAGCCCCGCGGCGGCGTTACGTGTAGCGCCAAAGCTCAGCCCTGCCGGCAAGACCAGCAACTCGATCGCCAATGCGAGCAGCCAAACCGTTGCTGTGATGCATGCGATCCGCAGCGCGGCCACGACGCCGGGTGGCCACGGCTGCGACGCTCGGGCGCTGGGTAGATGAAGGGGCTTGGCGGCGGGTGGGCCGGCAAGCCGTGGTGGTAGCTGAGAATCTGAGTTCATAAGCTGCATGGGTTGGTTCGTGTTCAAACTAGACACGCCCCGCCCGAATTTGGCAAGCGCGTCTGGTCGTAAATCAGGGCAAGCACACGCTGTTATCACCGATGGCTTGAATCAGGGTGAGACAGTCGTGTGATCCCGTGCGAGCGGCCAAACTGTCGGCCGTTTCCTGGCAACTGGCGAGAATAGCGAGGATGCGCCGGTCTTGAGCCGACTGTGCGCCGTTCGGCGGCGCGTTGTTAATGCGCCGATGCTGTTCGGAACGGCTGCTTGAACGACACCGCCCGACAGCATCGCTACACTGCTTCCGTGGACTCGAACGCATCGCTGAATCATGCGACTTGGAGCGAACCGCCGCGCGGTAGTGCGCTGCTGCGCAGTCTGGCGGCGTTTCTCCGCACCGAGCTGGCCGTGATGTTTCAGTATCGCGTTGAGGTTGCGCTGTGGGCGATCTGGGGGCTGGTCTATCCCGCGGTAGCGTTTGCCATGTGGAGCGCCGCCATGGGTGACGCCGCGGCGCTCGGCGGTTACGCGGCGCGCGACTTTGCCGCGTATTTCCTGCTGAGCATGATCGTGAGCCACATCGTGGCGGCGTGGGACATTTTTGAAATGGGCTATCTGGTGCGGACCGGGGCGATGTCGCCGCGACTGCTGCGCCCGATCTTGCCGATCTGGGGCAGCCTGATGAGCAATCTCGCGTTCAAAATTGTGACGCTCGCGCTGCTGATCCCCGCGTGGCTCGTGATTGGCTGGCTTTTTCAGCCGGCGCTGGCCTGGAGCCCCGCGAATGCCGCACTCGGCGCCGTCGCCGTCGCGCTCGCCGCAGCGGTCAACTATGTGCTGGGATATACGGTCGGGCTGGCGGCGTTCTGGAGCACCAAGGTCGACGCGCTGGCCGATCTGTGGTTTGGCGGCGGGCTGGTCTTCGGTGGGCGGATGGCGCCGCTGGCGCTCCTGCCGTGGCCGCTCGGGCCGCTCTCCATGTTGCTGCCGTTTCGCTGGACGCTTTGGTTTCCGGTCGAGGTGTTGCGCGGCGGGCTGTCGGGGCAGGAGATCGCCATCGGGCTGGGCGTGCAGGCGATTTGGCTCGTCGTGGGAATCATTGTGTTTCGGCTGCTGTGGCGCGCGGCGATTCAGCGATATTCGGCGGTCGGGGCGTAGGGTGAGAATTGCGAATCGCGAATAGCGAAGAACGAATTAGCCGTCGCTGCGGAATATCGTTTAGGGCCTGAATTCTCGATGGTTTTGCCACTTGGGAGCCGTGCGCACTTGGTCGGGAATTCACGCACGCACGCTTCATTTCCTGCAAAATCGAACGGATTCGATGCAACCCAAGACCCGGCCCGTTGACTCACGGCAGCTCTTTCAGGCTCACTTTCGGCAGCTTCTCAATCCCCAGCATCCGCTCGTGCAGTTGGCGGACAAGTGTTTCGTCACACATGAATTTGCGGGTTAGAAGCGCGGGTAGCATGGGCCTCTGGCCTGTGCGTCCCACAACTAACAAAGGCTCTCATTCAAGCCGTGACGCCGGTGCCGCTTCATCCGAAAATTCAAGCTTGACGGAACACTAGATCGACGGGGCGCGGTTCGACGCGGCGTTCGCCGAGTATTGCTCGACCGACCTGGGCGCGCCGGGCAAGGCCACGCGGCTGATGGTCGGGTTGCAGTATTTCAAGAACGCCTTTAACGAATCGGATGAGTCGGTCGTCGAGCGCTGGATCGAGAATCCCTACTGGCAGCACTTCTGCGGCTTCACGCACAGGCAGCACGAGTTGCCGCTCGACCGGTCCGCGATGTCTACGTCGACAAGGGCTATCGCGGCCACGGCATTCCCAGCCCCAACACCAGGGGGCCGGACGCCGAGAGCGCGAGTCGTAGCGGCGCATAAATGCCGCGAATCAGGTCGGATTCAACCTAATGCGAGTTGCATCCGCTCGAGCATCCAAGCCGGCTGCGATCCAGCTTTCGGCAAAATTCCTGGCCTACTCCACCACCCACGTATCGCCGCTGTTGAACAGCTTCGGCAAGTCGCCGGGGCCGTCCTTGGCGCGGGCCTGGCGCACCTGGTCCATCAGCAGGTCGTTGTACGTCGGGCGCTCGACCGCGCGGAACACGCCCATCGGTTCAGGAAAATCCGGATAGCGCATCCGCGACAGCAAATACGCCAGCGTTGGCTCTCCAGCTCGCTCGTCGTGCACGAGCAGATCGTCCGGCGTCGCCAGCGGGCGATCAGGCGTGACCGCCTCGGGCGCGAGCGCGACGATCTCCGGCGACATGCCGCTCAGGCGGATGCCCTTGTCACGCTTCTTGCCGAAAATCATCGGCTTGCCGTGTTCGAGGTAAAGGATGTTGTCGAGCTTGGCGTCGCGATCGGTCGCGAAGCTGAACGCGGCGTGGTTATAGACGTTGCAATCCTGGTAGATTTCGACGAACGCCGTGCCGCGGTGGGCGGCGGCGCGTTTCAGCACCTCTTGCTGATATTTCACGTCGACGTCGACGCAGCGCGCGACGAAGGAGACCTCCGCCCCAATCGCGATGGAAACCGGGTGAATCGGATGATCGATCGAGCCCATCGGCGTGCTCTTGGTCTTCTTGCCGAATTCACTGGTCGGCGAATACTGCCCCTTGGTCAGCCCGTAAATGCGGTTGTTAAAGAGCAGAATCTTGAGATCGACGTTGCGGCGAATGGTGTGAATCAGATGGTTGCCGCCGATCGAAAGGCCGTCGCCGTCGCCCGTCACGACCCAAACGGTCAGGTCGGGGTTGGCACATTTCACGCCGGTCGCGACGGCGGGGGCGCGGCCGTGGATGCTGTGAAAGCCGTAGGTCTCCATGTAATAGGGAAAGCGGCTGGAGCAGCCGATGCCCGAGACGAAGACGGTCTGATCCTTGCTGACGCCGAGGTCGGCGAGAACCTTCTGCATCTGGGCGAGAATCGAGTAATCGCCGCAGCCGGGGCACCAGCGGACTTCCTGATCCGACTTGAAATCTTTGGCGGTCAGCGGGGTGGAGGTGATTGTGCTCATGATGAATCTCGCAGTGTTTGGCCCAAGCCATGCGCAAGCGTCCTTCGAAATGAAGAAGGCAGTCGCACGGCGCAATCACACGCTCATTATTTTATCATGTTTTGGCTGGCAAGTTGAACAAGCCGACACAACTCTACGTCACCTCAGCCCCCTGAGGGTCAGCACAAAAGTCTCGATCCTTGATCTTTTCAATCAGCGGCTGATCGATCAGCGTCCTCTCATCGCATGCATCCCAAAGCTCGCGGTGTGGACGCTCGAAGTGAAACAAATGAACCAGAACGCCCTCCTCTCGTGCAACTTGTACCGCCGGGAGGAAGTCGCTGTCTCCGGCTAGAAGCACCGCCGTCCGAATTTGATCTTTGATAGATAGCTGGACCAGGTCTACGCCCAACATGATGTCCACACGCTTCTGAACAAGAATCGGCTTTCCATTTGGCTTTTCGCCGCGATACGCGAGTTGACCGAGCCTGACCTGGAAGCGGGGCAGACGATTGAGTTGAGCAAAGAAGGCCTGTCGTCGACTAACGCGGTTTCGTTCCTCCGCAGTCGGCGGGTTTGATTGGTAGGGTGGGCAGTGATAGTAGTACGAGCGAAGAATCTCTTTGCCGTTTGCGAGCGTGCGCGAGAGCAGCCCAAAGTCGAGCCGGACGCCGGGGGCATGATCGCGCAGCCCAAAATCCAGATATGCACCGTCAATGAAAATCGCAACGCGATCCATTGCTCCCTCGTTAAACAGAATTGGAGCGACCCGCGGCCGTGAGCCACCGGATCGCTCCAAGGATAGTAACCTGGCGTCCCGCAGAACGCCAGGGAGCATCTCGTTCGTTAAGCTTGCTCTATAGGCATTATAGCTTTCGTCATGTTAATTGCTACTTCTTTCGGCACTGATTCTATGTTCGTTAAAACGTCATATTCAAAGCCAGGCGTTTCATTAACTGATTGGGCCATCGCCAATTGAATTCTCCAGTGGCGAGCAAATAATGTAGCAGATTATTGCAAAACAATTTCGCTATTATCGGAACATTATGCGCGATGCCGCAGATCAATTCGCCTGCCTCAGCGCCGCGCGCGGTTGATGCCGTCGAGGCCGGCGACGCGATAGCACTCCGCCAGGGTCGGATAGTTGAAGACGGAAGACACGAAATAGTCGATCGTCATGTGTGCGGCCATCGCGCATTGACCGATGTGGACCAACTCGGTCGCGCCTTCGCCGATGACGTGCACGCCCAGCAGCCGGCGACTCTCCTGATGAAAGACCAGCTTGAGCATGCCGATCGTGTCGCCGATCAGCTTGCCGCGGGCGATTTCGCGATAGCGCGCCACGCCGCATTCAAACGGAATGCACTCCTCCGTCAGTTGCGCCTCGGTTTGTCCGACCATCGAGATTTCGGGAATCGTGTAGATGCCGATGGGAAAGAGCGGGAGCACGTTTTCCCAGATTTTCCCGAACATGTACGTGGTCGCCAGGCGGCCCTGCTCCATCGACGTCGCGGCCAGCGCCGGAAAGCCGATCACGTCGCCGGCGGCGTAGATGTTCGGCACGTCGGTCTGAAAATACTCGTTGACCTTCAACCGCCCGCGCGCCTCAGCGGTCAGGCCGGCGGCATCGAGGTTGAGCGCGGCCGTCGCGGCCTCGCGGCCGGCGGCGTACATCACCATGTCGGCGTGCAGGCGCTTGCCGCTGGCGAGGGTGGCCTCGATTCCGTCATCGAGCACCTGAATGCTCGCGACCTCCTCGCACAGGCGCAGACGGATGTTCATTTCGCGCATGTGATATTGCAGCGCCTCGATGATCTCGCGATCGACGAAATCGAGCAGCGTCTGCCGCTTGTCGACCAGCGTGACGTTGACGCCCACCGCCGCCAGCATGCAGGCATACTCTGCGCCGATCACGCCGCCGCCGACCACGATCAGTGTGCGCGGCAGTTCCTGCAAATCCATGATTTCGTCGCTGTCGATCACGCGGCCGGGTGTAAACGGAACATCCGGCGGGCGATAGGGATTGCTCCCAACGGCGATCAGCGTGTGGGCCGCGTCGATCGTGACCTGTTCGTCGCCGCGCGAGATCAACAGCCGTGTCGGCGAGACAAACTGAGCCGTGCCGGAGATGAACCGCACGCCATTGCGGCCCATCTGGTCGCGAATAATCTCGATTTCCGAGCGGATGACTTCGTGCGTGCGGGAATGCAACTCGCGCATCGTGACGGCGTCGCGCCGCAGCGAGCGCGAGCCGGCCGCCCAGCGCGCCCGATAGCCGATCGTGTGCAGGATCGCCTCGCGCAGCGCCTTCGATGGAATCGTGCCGGTGTTGACACAGACGCCGCCGGGCGAGACCTGCTTCTCAATGACGGCGACCTTTTTGCCCTGTTTGGCGGCGTTGATCGCGCCCTTCTGACCGGCCGGGCCGGAACCGATTACCGCGAGGTCAAATTCCATGCGACCCTACCTCCTGCCACACGATAGCCGCGCGCACGGCGCGCCGCGGCAGGGTTGAATTCCAAATCGTGCGCCGCTTCCAACCCGGCACGGCTTCAATCGCCACGCGACGGCCGACCCGCTGCGCTTACGAACCCATCTCGATGTCCGCGCACGTGTGCAGCCGGCGCTCTGCGCGCTCGCTGGGCTGCCCGCGGCGCGCGGACGATCCCCGGCACACCGGCTTCTCTACTCAGAATCCATCGGCCCGCTGGCGCTGCACCCTAAGAAGCCGGCACGCCCCGGCTCGCGACAGCCGCACGCGGATCATGCGCGTCGAGCTGTCCAGTTCGCCGCAGGGCGGTAACATGACGATCCGGGCGGTCGTAAGGTCGTAATGCCCCGCTCCCGCCTCGTGTCAGCCGTGGCGGGTGAAAAGCGGCCGCGTTAATACGTTAACGCGAACAATTTTCATCGCCGCCGGGGTCTCTTGCCGCTGCACACCAAGTCGAGTAGAAACCGCGTCCCTATGAGCGAACGGATTCCGGATAACTTCCTCGGTCTCGACCCGCGCGAGACGGATTACAAGCGCGCCCGCTTCGCCGTCTTGCCGTTGCCTTATGACGCCACGACCAGCTTTGGCGTCGGCACGCGCGACGGCCCGCGCGCCATCATCACTGCCTCGCAACAGGTCGAGCTGTTTGACGAGTACTTCGGCCGCGAGACCGTGACCGACGGCGTCGCCACGCTCGAGGCCGTCGCGCCCGACGTGGCCGGCCCGCGCGAGACGATCGAACGGATTTACAATGTCGCGCAGAAAGTCGTCCGCGACGGCAAGTTTCTGCTCGGTCTCGGCGGTGAGCACAGCGTATCGAGCGCCCTCGTTCGGGCCGTCAAGAAGCGCTACAAGGATGTCTGCGTCCTGCAGATCGACGCGCACGCCGACCTGCGCGACTCCTATCAAGGTTCTCCCTATAGCCATGCCAGTGTGATGCGGCGGATTCATGAGTTGGGCGTGCCGGCGGTCGGCGTGGGCGTGCGCAACTACTCGGGCGAAGAGAACGACTTTATACGCAAACACGATCTGCCCATCTTCTCCGCGCGCATGATCCGCAATACGCCCAAGTGGATTGACGACGTGATGACGCACATGGGCAAGCGCGTCTATGTCACAATCGACATCGACGGCTTCGACCCAGCCTATGCTCCCGGCACGGGCACTCCGGAGCCGGGCGGACTTGATTGGTTCCAGGTGACGGATTTGCTCAAGGCGGTCGCGCTCGATTGCGAGATCGTAGGGGCCGATCTGGTCGAGGTGCGGCCGATTCCGCCAAACACTGTGACCGAGTTCCTCGCGGCCCGGCTGCTGCATCGGTTGCTGGGTTTGGTGGCGCTGCGGGATTGAAGCCCACAAACCAAACCGCGCCGTGCTGAACCGAACCGCGCCCGTCAGGAAGCGATTCGGGTCGATACTCGTCTGATCCAAGCCGTCGGCCGCGCCGCTGCGCCTGTAACCGCTGCGCATGCCGCCTGAGGATCGCCGAGCAGCGATCGATATTGAACAACCGCTGCTCATCCGCTACATGCATGGCGCAGTTGCGATGAGGGCTTCGGCTGGTATCGCGCCAAGACGGTATCGCGCAAGACACCGCGTCGGGCCGTTTCGTTGCCGGAGGCCGAGCCATGCTCGCGCGCGACATGCATCGAATCGCTTCCTTACGAGGCTGTCGAAGTACTTGTCAAAATCAAGCTCGACAGCCCGCCGATCGCCTGGCTTGGCATCCAAACCCCAGGTCTGATGCCGCGTCAGGCGTTCGGCGCGCCGTCGCCGAAATTTTTCGACAGCCTCGTCAGGAAGCGATTCGGGTCGATACTCGTCTGATCCAAGCCGTCGGCCGCGCCGCTGCGCCTGTAACCGCTGCGCATGCCGCCTGAGGATCGCCGAGCAGCGATCGATATTGAACAACCGCTGCTCATCCGCTACATGCATGGCGCAGTTGCGATGAGGGCTTCGGCTGGTATCGCGCCAAGACGGTATCGCGCAAGACACCGCGTCGGGCCGTTTCGTTGCCGGAGGCCGAGCCATGCTCGCGCGCGACATGCATCGAATCGCTTCCTTACGGGCGCGGTTCGGTATGCAGGCGCAAGTCGGTTTGAGCGCGGCTCGGCTGGCGGGGGCGCGAGATTCCTTCCGGCGCTATTGGCTGCGGGGGCGGCCCTCGGTGCGAATTTGGCCATGCAAGCGGAAGAGTTCCTTAAACGCCCGCAGGATGACGGAGAGCTTGGCGCCGGTTTGCTGACCGGCGGTGCGGGGATAGTGATGGACGCCGACCTGCTTGATTTGCAGGCCCAGGTTGCGGGCCTTGGCGAGCATCTCGGTGTCGATCAGCGCCCCCGTGCTCAGAAGCTGAATCCGATCGATGAACGTCTTGGGATAAATTTTGAACGCACAATCAATGTCGCGCAGCCCGATGCGGAAGAGCAGATTCACGAGCGTCGACCAGCAGAACGCGTTCACCTTGCGCATGACCGGGTCTTTGCGGTCAAGCCGGTAGCACGAGACCACGTCGACATCGGCCTGATCCAGCAGCGGAATCAGCGCGGGCAACTCATCAAGGTCAAACTGTCCATCGCCGTCGGTGTAAAAAATCCAGTCCTTCGAGGCCTCGCGGAAGCCGCGGGCCAGCGCTCCGCCGTAGCCGCGGTTGGGCCGATTGTGCACCGCGCGAACTTCCGGCAACTCTGCGGCCAGCGCGTCGGCGATTTCGCCGGTGCGGTCGCGGCTGCCGTCGTTGACGATGATGACCTCAAGATCGCGCGTGATGCGTCGGCCGACCTCGACCGCTTTGCGGGTGACGCGCTCGACGTTGGCCTCTTCGTTGTAACAGGGATAGAAGATGGTCAGCGAGAGCGGCTTCGTGGCAGGCTTGACGTAGCGCTCGTCGGTCGTCCGCCCGTTCGCCGGCGCCGCAGCAGGAGTTTGCATCGGCGGGCTTTGGAGCGTGGTGTTCATCCGGTTCATCTCCAGACTCGGCTGTAGCGCTTGCGGCATGACGTCATCTCCCGAAGTATAAGCACGGCGGCAAGCCATGCGGGGGGGGCAAAAAGCCCGCGGCGGCACGGAACAACCGCGCCGCGATCCAAAGCCGCGGGGAGGAAGCAATTCGCTCCGGATCAGCAGAGGTTCGCGCCGGCCGGCAGATACATGTTCCGCCAGTCGTTGGACGACAGCGGAAACAATCCGTTCGCCATGGTCTGGTCGCGCAGGTAGAGTGGGTCCGAAATGTTGCCGGCCGCTGACGATCGTAGTTTCGATTGAACGGTTGCGTCGGCCCTCTGTCAGCGCGCTGCAGCGTCAGCCCTCTGTGGCCGATGGCGTATCCCCGTGGCCGACGGCGTATCCAGCCAGCACCATGCACCACAGCCCGACGCGGCGTTGGGTGCGGAGCCCCAACGCTCGCGCTGCGGCCAACGCCGCCCGTCAGGTGCAAAGCCGTCATCATCACCTTCCCACGTTCCCACCTTCCCACCTTCCCACCTTCCCACGTTCCCACCTTTCCACAGACCGAATTTCCGTCCGTCGACGCCCCATAACCGCAAGCGACACGATCTTACCTAACCTGAGCATTGACAGCGTGTAATAGAATTGTCCCGGCAATGAAAACAGCCCGGCTGACGGGCGGCTGGACAGAGAATTATGAAGAAATCGCTTGCACGCGCGGCCGGGCGTGCTACCATACCGGCGGTATTGGTGGTGGCCTGCGGGTTGGGTATGTCGGTCTTGGGCCACCCAGCGGTCATTTTCGGCGAGTTTACATGAGTTCAGAACCACACTCTGCGACGGCAACGAATGGAGTCGTTTCGTATCTGCTGGAGTTCGAAAAGCCGATTGCCAAGATGGAGCAGGAGATCAACCGGCTGGAGGCGGCCCAAGCCGGCTCAGGCCGAGATTTCTCCGAGACCGTCGCCGGCATTCGACAGCAGTTGCAAACGCTCCTCCGCGATTCCTATGCCAAGCTGACGCCGTGGGAAAAGGTGCTGGTTGCGCGGCATCCGCGGCGGCCGCTGTTGCGCGACTATATCCGCCTGATAGCCAAGGACTTCTGTGAGCTTCATGGCGACAAGACCTATGGCGAAGATCGGGCCTTGATCACGGGTTTTGCCCGCATCGCCGGCCGCAAGGTCATGCTTGTCGGCCACCAGAAGGGCCGCGACACACGCGAGAAGATCGACGTCAATTTCGGCTGCGCCCATCCTGAGGGCTATCGAAAAGCCTTGCAGAAGATGCAGCTCGCCGAGAAGTTCGGCGTGCCGATCGTCGCCCTGGTCGATACCCCCGGCGCTTATCCAGGGATCGGCGCGGAAGAACGCGGCATTGCCCGCGCAATCGCGGTCAATCTGATGGAGATGTCGCGCATGCGCACGCCGATCGTGGCGTGTGTCATCGGCGAGGGCGGCAGCGGCGGGGCGCTAGGCATCGCGGTGGCTGACCAGGTCGCCGTGATGGAGCACGCCTACTATTCGGTCATCAGCCCGGAAGGCGGCGCCGCGATTCTTTGGAAGTCGGCCGAGCACGCGCCGAAGGCGGCTGCCGCGCTGCGGCTGACGCCGGAGCAGTTGCTCCAACTCAATCTGATCGATGCGATTGTGCCGGAGCCGCTCGGTGCGGCCCATCGCGACCCGGAAGGTGCGGCCAAGAGCCTCGAAACGTGGATCGGGCAGGCGCTGCAAAATGTCTGCAAGCTCAAGCCCGAGGCCCTGCTCGCTGCACGCTATGACCGCTGGCGGAAAATCGGCGATTTCATGACCGATCATGTCGCGGCGGAGAGCAGCGCAGCGCGGCCCAAAACCAAGCGTGCGGCGACGGGCCGTTCGGGCGGACGCGGAAGCGTGGCCGCGACGACGAACGCTTGAATGTGCGTAGACGGCGGGGCGCTGGTTTGCTGAAAACGGGCAACGCATTCAGCGTTTTCGGCAAGTTTGACTGGATCGAATCGATGATCAGATCGGCAATCCGGCGAGTTCTTCGTCTGTGCCGATGTGCAGCGCCGGGAAAAAAGTGCTTGGATTGTGATGTCTGATCTGATAGTTTTGATATGTGCGGCCAGGCGGACGCGGGCCGCCGGCGGATGCCGAGTTGCTGGTTCGTGTTCCGCAAGGATGCGGCCATGTCGGAGCTGAGTTCAGGCGATCCGTCGACACGTCCGGTTGAGATTGAGTTGGACCGCGCACGGGAGTTGCGCATCCGCTGGGCGGATGGGCAAATCTCACGGTTGGCACTGGCGCTCTTGAGGCGAAGTTGTCCGTGCGCGGCATGTCGTGACGAGCGGGAAAAAGCGGACCGTGGTCCATTGCGGGTGTTGCCCGCAGGGACGAATCTGGCGGATATGGCCATCGCGACCGGCGCAGAATACGTCGGGCACTATGCCTTGCGTCTGCATTGGAAGGATGGCCACAACACCGGGATTTACGACTACCGGTTGCTGCGCTCTATCTGCGCGCCGGAGGCGTCCGGGTAGCGTCGCCGCGGATCGTTTATGCCCTTTTGGGGCGCCAAGCGTTCGCGCTTTTTCGGGTTTTTTCGCGGAAATTGAGCGGCAGCTTGCTAAACTCGTGACTTTACGGAAATTGCGAGGAAGTGACACCGATGCCTGAGAACGTAATTCACAACAAGAAGGTTGAGTCGAGCGTGGCCGTGCCTCAGTCCGGCGATCTGCACCTGTTCGTGTATGACCGGCTGATGCACCCGGAGTTGTTCAAGCACTTCGGAAATTTCCGGGTCGAGCAGACCCGCTACTTCGCCGACATTTGGATCGTGGGGCTGAGCCACGTTTGCACCGTCACCTGTGGACAGCAGGTGATCAGCGAGTTGATCGTGCGCGACAGTGATTTGTTTCCGTCGCGCGGCGTGCTCTCGCGCTTCCGCTTGAAGGGCGAGCGCGACCACGAGCGCAAAACCAATGACGGCTGGCAATATCTCGTCAGCACGCAGGTCGAGACGATGGAAGAGGCGCTCTATAAGAGCGTCCACATGGATCTGCAGCGCCACGCCGCCAAGCGCGGCTGGTATCGCGTCTATGAGCAGTGGAGCGATGGCGAGCTGATGCCGTTCACCTATATCGACCACGAGGCGCGCGACAGCGAGTTCCATCTGCATGCGTTCCACGCATTTCCGCAGGAGCGGACGATCGTCAAGACCCAGTCGATCTTCGAAATGCCCGATTAGCGCGGGCTGACCCAGCGTCTGACCCAGCGTAATCTGCGGAGCGCGCGTTCCCGGCCTTCACCCGCTTTATGCCGGGCGGAGTTCGGGAACGCTGCCATAAGGGTGTGCCCGTTGCTCCCTCTGCGGCCCTTTCGGGTTCGGCCGTTCCGCGCTCCGGCGATCCGTGCTTCGCCGCCGAAAGTTCACCGTGATTTACGGCTTCGGCGCCACCGTCATCGTCCGGCCTGCCGTACGATATGCGTTACGATGTCCAGCTCACCCATCAAGTCGCCGGCGGCGCCCGTCCGCCCCGCCGCTCCGCCGGCGAATGACAGCGAACTGCTTTCGCCGGACTTCATGGCGAAACTGGAACAGCTCGAAGTGCTCTCGCGCCGCATCTTTGTCGGCCGCACCAAGGGCGAGCGGCGCAGCAAGCGCAAGGGCGAAAGCGTCGAGTTCGCCGACTATCGTAATTACGTCGTCGGCGATGATCTGCGGTTTCTCGACTGGAACATCTACGCCCGGCTGGAGCGGTTGCTGCTCAAGCTGTTCATGGAAGAGGAAGACCTCAACCTTACGCTGCTGCTGGATGTTTCCAAGAGCATGGACTGGGGGAAGCCGACCAAGGGGCTCTACGCCAAGCGCGTCGCCGCCGCCATCGGCTACATCGGCCTGGTGAACTATGACCGGGTCAGCTTTTACGGCTATCACGATCATTTGGTGCATGAGTTGCGCGGCGTGCGCGGGCGCCGGCTTGCGTCCCAGGTGATGAACTTCCTGCGCAACATCCCGCTGACGGGCGCGTCGGATTTCGCCGCCGCCGCGAAGCGTTTCGCGCTGCGTCACACGGGCAAGGGGGTCGTCGTCGTGATCAGCGACTTCCTGGACAAAGGCGGCTATGCCGAAGGTTTGCGTTACCTGCTCAGCCGCGATCTGGACCTGTATGCGATCCAGGTGCTTTCGCCGGAGGAGATCGAGCCGGAACTGGCGGGCGATCTGAAACTGCTGGACATCGAGGACGACGAAGCGGCGGAGGTGACGATCAGCAAGCCGCTGCTCGAGCGCTACAAGGCCAACCTACAGGCCTATTGCACCGGGTTAAAGGACCATTGCACCCGGCGGGGCATCACGTATCTTTTCACGAGCACGCGCGTGCCGTTTGACGTCCTGGTGATGTCCTACTTGCGGCTGCGCGGCCTGTTGCGCTGAGCATGTGAAGGCCAGGCCGGCGCCCCCACTTCGTGAACGCCGCAGCGGATGGGTAGAGCGTGAAGCTTGCCTGCCCGCACAGGCTGGAAGCCGGGCTCACATCATTCGGGCAAACGCCTTCGCTCTTGTGGACAATCGACAAAGGTTTGGGATGAGGCTTGCCTCTACTCGACAGGCTGGAAGCCTGTCCTACCCTTGCACATGCGACAGGCTGGAAGCCTGTCCCACCCTTGCCTTGCGGCCGAACTCGACAGGCTGGAAGCCTGTCCTACCCTTTTCCCGGAAACATCAAAAATTCCGAGAATTTCAGTTTCATTAATCGATAGCATGGTATATTGCTAGCACAAATCGCCGCTGCGTCGCGCGATACGGGGCCGATGAAGCCCGGCTGTCGGCTGCCGGCGGTCGGGCCTCTGTGGCCCTGTGAGCAGACAGTAAGCACAGGATTGCGAGTTCGGACTGTCAGGGGTTCGCGGTGTGGGTGCGTCCAACCTATCCCTGCGGCGCGGCGGGCTTGACATCCGTCTGTGACGGGCCTGATGTGCGGCTGCGGCGGGTCACGCCGCTGAACAGAACTGCATACGGTCGGACGTTTCACGGGTGCGGCGGTTCTTCAGATGAAACGGTTTTGTACATGGAAAGGGGTATCACGATGTATTTAGCGTTTCTAGCGAGATCGAACAAATGGCGAGAGGGTCTCTTCGCGGCGGCGCTGGCTTGTTCCGCGCTGAGCGGCGGCGGATTCGCCGCAGCGGCGGAGGGCGACGGCGATCCCTGTGTAGAAGAGTGGCTGCCGGGGTTTGGTGAACCAGGGTTCAACGGCACAGTCTTGGCAACGACCACCTGGGATGCGGATGGGAGCGGTCCGCAGCCGGCGCAACTGGTGGCGGGCGGGTTCTTCACGACCGCTGGCGGTGTGGTGGTGAACTTCATCGCCCGCTGGGATGGCAGCGCTTGGCAGCCCTTCGGATCGGGGATGGACGGTGCGGTTCTCTCCCTCACGACCTGGGATCCGGATGGCAGCGGTCCGCAGCCGGCGCAACTGGTGGCCGGCGGACTCTTCACGACCGCCGGCGGCGTGACGGTGAACCGTATCGCCCGATGGGATGGCAGCGCCTGGCAGCCCTTTGGAACAGGCATCGGCAGTGAATTCGAATTTGGTGTGGTTTATTCACTGTCCACCTGGGATCCGGATGGCAGCGGTCCGCAGCCGGCGCAACTGGTCGCCGGTGGGCAATTCACGACCGCTGGCGGTGTGGTGGTGAACTACATCGCCCGCTGGGATGGCAGCGACTGGCTGCCCTTTGGAACGGGAACTGGAGGGAGTTTTCCTGATGTTCGCGCCCTCACGACCTGGGATCCGGATGGCAGCGGTCCGCAGCCGGCGCAACTGGTGGCGGGCGGGTTCTTCACGACCGCTGGCGGTGTGACGGTGAACCGTATCGCCCGCTGGGATGGGAGCGCCTGGCAGCCCTTTGGAACGGGGATGAACGGTTCGGTTGGAGCCCTCACGACGTGGAATTCGGATAGCAGCGGGCCGCAACCGGCGCAACTAGTGGCTGGTGGACAGTTCACAACCGCCGGCGGCGTTGTTGCAGCGAACTATATCGCCCGATGGGATGGCAGCGCCTGGCAGCCCTTTGGAACGGGGATGGCAGGTGGTGAATTCATTACTTTGGTTGACGCCCTCACGACCTGGGATCCGGATGACGGTGGTCCGCAGCTGGCGCAACTGGTGTCCGGTGGAGATTTCACGATCGCCGGCGGCGTGGTGTCCAGCCGCATCGCCTTCTGGGGCTGCCCCGACGGCGTGCCGTGCCTGCGCGGCGATGCGAATGGCGATGACGCGGTCGATTTCAATGACATCGATTGCTTTGTCTCGGCCCTGGTCGGCGAAAGCACGTGGCTGAGCTGTGCGGCGGGGCTGGATGCCGCCACGTTCACCTGCGCGAATGACTGCACCTGCGACGGCACGGTCGATTTCGACGACATCGATTGCTTCGTGCAATGCCTCGTCGTCGGCGAATGCCCGCCCTGCCCGTAGCGGCGGAGTTGCCAAGGCATATCTCCGCCGTGCCCATCGCGGCGGAGTAGCCGGCGAATGCCGTCTTCGCCCGGAGGGCGTGCGATTCGTAGCCAGGGCCTTTCAGGCCCTGGTTGGCATCATTCCCGTGTATTTCGTGCGGAGGGCGCACGAGGGCTGCGTTCGCCCTCCGGGCGATGAATGGGGGGGCGGCCGATGGCCAGGGCCTGAAAGGCCCTGGCTACGACCGTGCGCCCTGCCGGGCGGAAGAATGAGGCTGACTGTCGCCCTGCGCCCTGCCGGGCGGAAGAATGATGCTGACTGTCGCCCTGCGCCCTGCCGGGCGGAAGAATGATGCTGACTGTCGCCCTGCGCCCTGCCGGGCGGAAGAATGAGGCTGACTGTCGCCCTGCGCCCTGCCGGGCGGAAGAATGATGCTGACTGTCGCCCTGTGCCCTGCTGGGCGGATGAATAACGCTGACTGTCGCCTTGTGCCCTGCTGGGCGGTAGATTGACGCTGACTGTCGCCTTGCGCTCTGCCGAGCGAAAGTCAGGAAGCACCGGGTGCGCAGGGCAAGCCCTGCCGGTTGGCATGCAATGCCGTAGACAAATTCGTCTACGACCTTAGGTGGCATGGGCAAGCGTGCGCGCTTGCACATGCCGACGCGAAAGCCGACGTTCACCGCTGCCCGGTCTATTCTCGCAGCCGCTTGATCGCGCGGAGCTGGTACAGCGACTCGCTATCCTTCTTGCGGGCGATGTGCTCTTTAACGCGGATGAGGTCTTCGAGCGCGATGACCTTGAGCTCGTGACCGCGATACGGGATCCGTTCTGCGCGCTGAATCAACTCGTCATCATCCCCGATTGGCTCCACCCAACTGATCAGATCGAGATCGCCAAGATTGGTGCTGAATACGTAATTTACCCCGAGCGCGAGCGATTGCGCATCCAGTCGGAACGGAAGCTCCGGCGGCGCGAATCGCACGCGCGCATCAAGCTCACGCAGGGCCGCCGCCATCCGCGCGAGATTCTCAGGGGAGAGCCGGTGGCAGATGTCGGTGTCGTACGTGACGCGCGGGCTTCCAAACAGCGCCTCTGCCTGACCGCCCACAATCACGTATTCGATTCCGTGACGGGCGAACAGCTCAATCAGCTGGTCCAGTTGCGGCCTTGAAGCGTCCTCGGGCATTGTCGATCATTTCCTGGGCTTGCCGCCGGGCCGCGTCGGCCTTGCGGATGCGCTCTTCATAACTCAGGCGGAAATTTTCGCGTATCAGCGACAAATCGACGCCATTCTCGTCCTGCTCGCCGAAGGAGCGGGGGCCGCAATTCTCTTTGATCCAGCCATTCGCAGGCGCGTCCATCAGCGGTCTCGCAAGTTCCACGGGGCCGTTAGTCGCATGGAGTCGTCGCACTATGCAACGTAAAGCATCATACTCGCCGGCGCATTCAATTTCCTAGTCCGGCGATCCGCTCGCGCAGCCACTCAATCACGTTATCCCTGCTCACGCGGGTCTGCTCGAGTGTGTCGCGGTCGCGGATCGTGACCAGGCCGACGCGGTCGGGCGCGCTGGCTTTTTCCGGCGATGCGGCCACTGTGTCGCCGTCGATCGTGACGCAGAAGGGCGTGCCGGCTTCGTCCTGGCGGGCATAGCGCCGGCCGATCGCGCCGCCATCGTCGTAGAAGACGTTGAAGTGTTTCTTGGCCTCGCGATAGAGGTTGTACGCGACTTCGTCCATACCCTCTTTGTTCACCAGCGGCAGGAACGCGGCCTTGATCGGGGCCAGCCGCGGGTGAAAACGCATGTAGACGCGCGTCTGCAGGACGCCCTTCGCGTCGGGCTTCTGGTCCTCGGTATAGGCCTCGCACAGGAACGCGAGCGTACCGCGATCGGCCCCGGCGGACGGCTCGATGACCGTCGGCAGGTAACGATAAGGCGGCTTGCCGGCGATCGCCTGCTTCTCGTCTTTGCTTAGCTCCGGCTCGCCGCGGGCCTTGCGCTCGGCGAGGTATTTTGACCACAGCTCTTCATCGAAATAGTTCAGATCGACGCCGCTGTGGGTCTGATGCTGCGTCAGGTCGAAGCAGCCGCGATGGGCGCAGCCCTCCAGCTCCTGATGCTCATCAGAGAAGGGGAAGAGATACTCGATGTCGGCGCAGGCCTTGCTGTAATGTGCGAGTTCCTCTTTGCCCTGATCGCGCAGGCGGAGTTTTTCGCTCTTGAGGCCGTGCTTGACATACCAATTGAAGCGCGTGTTCCGCCAGAACTGATACCAGTCGAGATCGCTCGGCTCGCCGGGCTGCAACTCGGCGGGGCTTTTGCAGAAGAATTCGATTTCCATTTGCTCGAATTCGCGCGAGCGGAAAGTGAAGTTGCGCGGATTGATTTCATTGCGGAAGGCCTTGCCGATCTGGGCGATGCCGAAGGGCACTTTCACGCGACTGGTGTCGAGTACGTTCTTGTAGTTGGCGAAGATGCCCTGAGCGGTTTCAGGACGAAGATAGACTTTGTTGTCATCGTCCTGGAGCGCGCCGGCGTGAGTCTCAAACATCAAATTGAATGCGCGCGGCTCGGTCAACGTGCACTTATCGTGCTGACCGGGACACTTGCTCGGCTTTAGGCCGCACTGGCTGGTTTCCATCTGATCGGCGCGAAAGAGCTTCTTGCAGCCCTCGGTCTTGCATGTGACCATCGGATCCGCGAAACCCGCCGCGTGTCCGCTCGCCACCCAGACCTTCGGGTTCATGATGATCGAGCAATCCAGCCCGACCATCCGAATCTCTTTGCCGTCCGGTCCGGCCGGCGGGTTGCGGACCATGTCCTGCCACCAGGCCTGTTTGATGTTGTTCTTCAGCTCGACGCCCAGCGGACCGTAGTCCCAGAAGCCGCCGATGCCGCCGTAGATTTCGCTCGATTGAAAGATGAACCCCCGGCGTTTGCAGAGGGCGACGAGTTTTTCCATGAACACGGTATCGGCCATGCGATCAATGCTCCCGCTCGTTGTGAGTGACCTCGAAACCTAGGCTGCGTGCACGATCTGAGCGTCCGCGGTCGGCGGCGGAACCGGCTCGCCATGTTGGCGCAGGGATTCAATCTGCAACATGACCGCTTCCTCGATCATCCGGCGGGCTTCATCGACCGTGTCGCCGCTGGCGACGCAGCCCGGCAAATCGGGCGCGTGCGCCGAGAAGCTTCCTTCGCCGGCTATCTCGATTACCGCCAGATAGCTCATAGCAACGCTCCATCGTATCGCCGAAGCGCCGACGCGCGGAGGCGCGGGGCGTGGGAAGGTGGGAACGTGGGAGCGTGGGAGCGTGGGAACGTGGGAAGGTGGGAACGTGGGAAGGTGGGAACGTGGGAAGGTGGGAACGTGGGAAGGTGGGAGCGTGGGAAGACGATGACGACGGCGTTGCACCTGACGGGCGGCGTTGGCCGCAGCGCGCTGTAGCGTTGGGGCTCCGTACCCAACGCTGCGTCGGGCTGGTTCATGCTGATGGCTGGATACGCCGTCGGCCACAGAGGGCCGACGCTACAGCGCGCTCACGGATGGCCGACGCTACAGCGCACCAGCCGTGCGGAAAACATGAGTACGCGGCACGCTCCTGCCTTCGATCGCATCTCGCACTTCATTTCGCGCAACTCACAACTCGCGATTCACAACTCGCAACTCGCTATTCGCCACTCGCCACTCGCCACTCGCCACTCGTTACTCGCTACTCGCTACTCGCCACTCGCCACTCGCTATTCGCCACTCGCAACTCGCCACTCGCCACTCGCAACTCGCCGCTCGCCGCTTATCACCTCTCCCCGCCCCCGCTAGCGGGCTGCGCTAAGCTGCGCCTCGATGCGCTCCAGCCGGGCGCGCAGCTCGGCGGCTTCGGCCTGTGCTGTGCGCAGCGCGGCGATCTCGGCCCGGGCCGCGACGAGTTCGTCCTGCTGTGCCTTCACGGCCTCGACCAGCAGCGCGGTCAGGCGGTCATATTTCAAGCCCGCCACCTCACCGGCCGCGTCGCGAATGATCAGCTCCGGAATCACCGCGCCGACCTCTTCGGCGATGAAGCCGATGTCGTGCAGTCCGCCTTGCTCCGCTTTCCAGTCAAAGTAGACGCCGCGCAGCTTCATGACGGTCGCGATCGGGTCGTGAATCGGCGCAATGTTCTCCTTCCAGCGGCGTGAGGAATAAGTGATCCAGGCGTTGGCGCGGCCGCGGCCGGTGGTGGCCGAGTTGGGCAGATCGAGCCGCTCGCTTGGATTGGCGAGGCCGATACCGACATTTCCGCCGGTGTCCTGGAGGATGATTTTTCCGTTGGCCGCCGCCGAGCGAATAACCCAGTCGCCGGTCGTTCCGAAGTGGATGTAGCTGACGTTGCTGCCGATGCCGGTGGCGGCGAAGCGGGCGGTGTTGTCGGTGCTGCTGGTCGTGGTCGAGCGGACCGAGAGCCGCGAGGCCGGGAACGAATCACCGACGCCGAGATTGGCGGAGAAATAGCCGCGGCCCTGAAAATAGCCGGCGTAGCCGTTGCTGCTGTTGCTGATGCCAAAGATCGCGAAGTTCGTGCCGCTCGTCGCGGTGCACTCTCCGAAGACGCCGGTGCCGTTGACGCTTTCGCTGCGACCCAGAACGCCGTAATTCAAACCGCTGGTGGCGGTGGCATGCCCATAGACGGCTGTGCCGGTGCCGCTGACCGCCTCAAAATAGCCGCCAAAGGTGTTTCCGCTGGCGCTGTTGGCCAGGCCAAAGACACCGCGTCCGATGTCGCTGACGGCGCGGAAATAGCCGCCTGTAGCGGGGCCGGTCGGGCTGGTGGCGTCACCAAAGACGCCGCGTCCGGTTGGGCTGATGGTGGTTCCGGCGACGCCCGAGCAACTGCCCGAGCCGGAGAGGGCCGCGCCGAGTATGCCCGATCCGCTGGGGCTGGAGCTTTCGCCGCGCACGCCGACGGCGGCGGTGGAGGTGCTGCTCGCGCGGCCGACGAAGCCGAGATTGACGCTCTCGGCGAGGGCCCCGGCGCCGTCAGGGCTAAGCGTGCGGAAGTAACCGCCATAGCTCGCGCCGCTCACGGCGTTGGCCTGTCCCCAAACGCCATAGCCGATCGTGCTGGCCGATTCGCCATAGACGCCGGCGGTGACGCCGCTGGCATTGAGCGCGCGGGCATTGAGGCCGCGTGTCGGCGCTTCGGTCACTACGCCGACGCCGGTCGCGCTGGCGCTGGTGAAGAAGCCACCGACCGTGGGGCCGGTGAGGGCGGTTGCGGCGCCGCTGACGGCGCGGCCCTCGATGCTGCGCGTCTCACCGATGACGCCCTCGGCGTTGCCGATGGCGGCGGTGTTGAGACCCAGGACGCCGGTGCCGCCGCTGCTGCGGCTGACGAAAAATCCGCCGTAGGTATCGCCTGATGAGGTTTCAGCCGTGCCGTAGCAACCGATGCCCAGCACGCTGTCGCTGACAAAATAGCCGCCGTAGGTGTTGCCGCTGGAGGACGAGGCATAGCCCGAGACGCCCTTGCCCGCGCGGCTGCGCGAGCGGCCAAAGACGCCGGTGCATTCGCCGCTGGTCGAGGCGGCATCGCCGACAACGCCAAAGCCTGATTCGCTGAAGGTCTCGCCAAAGACGCCCTCGTTCGCGCCGGTCACAGCCGAGCCGCGGCCATGCAGTCCACGCGTCGGAGCCTCGGCGAAGAGGCCGACGCCGTCGGGACTGGCCGCGGTGAAGAACCCGCCAAACGTCTCGCCGACGAGGCTGGCGGCGCGCGCGTTCACGCCGCGACCATTGTCTGAGAACGACTCGGCCTGGACGGCGGTCGCATCTCCGCCGGTGGTGGATGTGACCCGCGCGATGATGCCGCGTCCGGCGCTGCTGGTCGATTCGGCCAGCACGGCCCAGCAATCGCCAGTCAGGCCTGTCGCGCGAGCGACGACGCCGCGCAGCCGCGCTTCGGCGAAGACGCCGGTGCCGGCGCTGCTGTTGCTGGTGAAGTAGCCGCCAAAGGTCGGGCCGGTGGCCGAAATCGCGCTGCCCATGACGGCGCGGCCTTCGGTGCTGTTGGCTTCCGCCAGGAGGCCGCGTGTCTGGCCGACCGCCGAAGCGGATTGGGCATAGACGCCCGAGCCGCTGGAGCCGCGCGCGATGAAGAATCCGCCGTAGTTTTCGCCAAAAGTCGTCTCAGCCACGCCCAAAACGCCGCGGCCGCCGGTGCTGTCATTCTGGAAGTAGCCGCCAAACGTGACGCCGAGGCCGCTGCTCGCGAAGCCGCGCACGCCGATGCCGGTGTTGCCGGCGGCGCGTCCAAAGACGCCGACGTTGCTGCCGGTCGTGCTGCTGGCGATGCCGCTGAGGGCCGTGCCGGCGGAGCTGACGGTTTCGGCGCGCAGCGCTTCGAGCGTGCCGGTGGTCGCGGTCGAGCGCGCCAGCAGCGCGGTGCTTGGCCCTTCGGCATAGACACCCGCGCCGGCCGGGCTGGCCGCACTGAAGAAGCCGGCGTAGGTCGTGCCGCTCAGCGCCGTGGCCCGGGCGGTGATGCCGCGGCTGAGACTATCCGCGAGCACCGCCGTGCCGGCGGGGCTGGCCGTTGAGAAGAAGCCGCCAAAGTTGGGGCCAAACGTCGCGAGGGCGTTGCCGACGATCGCGCGTCCGTCAGGGCTGACCGTCTCGCCATAGACGCCGGTGGTTACGCCCGTCGCACCGGTGGATTGGCCGAAGACGGCTGTGCCGGCGTTGCCACGACTGATGAAGTATCCGCCGAAGTTGGCGCCGAACGTCGCCTCGGCGACGCCCTGCACCGCGCGGCCGCTTTGGCTGTCGACCTGGAAGTATCCGCCGAAGGTCTGGCCGGTGCTGCTGGCGGCATAGCCGAAGACGCCGCGGCCGCCGCTGCCGTTGGCGCGGGCCGAGACGCCAATGTTTGCGCCGGAGGTCGCCAGCGCGAGGGCATTGAGTGCGATGCCGTTGTCGGCGGAGGACTCGCTGCGAATGGCCTCGATGGCGCCGATTGCGCCGGTCGAGCGCGCCAGCAAGCCGCGCCCGCCGGCTTGGGCAAAGAGTGCGGTGCCGTCGTTGCTCGTCGCGGTGAAAAAGCCGGCAAACGTCGAGCCGCTGCCGGCGGGAGCGTTGGCGACGATGGCGCGGCCTTCGTTGCTGGCAGCCTCGGCATAGAGGCCGCGCGTCGCGCCGGTGGCGGCGCCGGCGGTTGCGAAGAGACCGGTCGCACCAGTTGAGCGGGCCGAGAAGAAGCCGCCGAACGTCGCGCCGGTGAGCGAATCAGAAATCGCGGCAACGCCGATGCCGCTGTTGCCCTGGGTGAGGAAGTACCCGCCATAGTTCTCGCCGGTCGTGCTGGTGGCGGTCGAGCGTATGCCATAGCCGCCGCTGCTGTCGTTGCGGAAGAACCCGCCATAGGTCACGCCGGTCGTGGAGCTGGCGATGCCGGCGATGCCGTAGCCGTTGTTGCCTGAGCTTTGGGCAAAGACGCCGTAGTTGCTGCCGGTGGCGCTGTCGGCAATGCCGACAATGGCGCGGCCAAAGGGGCTGCTGACCTGTCCGCGCACGCCGATCGTCGCGCCGGTCGCACCCGCCGCGATTCCCTCCAGGCCCATCGCGTTGTTGGTTGCGGAGAGATTTTCACCGCGCACGATGGCGATGTTGGGCGAGTCCGATTGCAGGTGAAAGATGGTGAGCTGACCAGGGTCGGCGTTGATTGGGCCGCTCTTCGCGCCGCCCAACTCGGTGCTGTCGAAGCCATCCACGCGATCAGCGTTCGAGGCGAACAGCGCCTGGGGCGCGGCGGTGAGCTTGGTGCGCGGGCTGAGCGTCTCGCCGTTGACGGAGATGCTCAAATAGCGTGTGGCGCCGGTGAAGGAAGTAACGCCGAAATCAAGCTCGACGGTGAACAAGCCTTCTTCGACCGGCACGTCATAGAGCACGACCGGAAAGCCGACCGGCGTGCGGCCTTCATCTTCGAGCACGAAGTTGAATTGATACGTGCCCTGGGCCGCACGGCCGCTCTGCATCAGTCGGCCCTGATACGTAAACGCGCCCGTCCCAAGCGTCTGGGCCGAGCAAACCGAAACGGCGCAAGCCAAGAGCAACACGCCCGCAAGGGGCATCGTGGGATGGGAAAAACGCATAATTGTGCGCGACTCCGAAAAAAAGCCTCTACCCCGAAACGCATCCAGCGGGGCGGATTATATCGCGAACCGCGCCCGAATCCCAGCCGAATTGCGTTGGCTTGGGTACGCGAGCAGGGCAGCCGCATTCTCCTATTTGGCGATGAGCTGCTGAGATGGGGCGGGCATGCTGCTTGCCCGCACAGGCTGGAAGCCTCTTGCCAACCGGCTGCTGCAAGCAACCAGAACCAGAATGCAGTTGCCCTGGGCAGGCGGGCCGGCCGAGCGACCCTCAGCAGCAGTATGAATGCTCCCCCACTTCCGGCGATCGGTTCTCTTTCTGAATGAAATCGCCCTGGGGCGCTGCGCGCACGGTGCGCCACTGGCGACCCTTCAAAAGGCTTCGCCTATCCTGGCGACATATCGCGCCCACGCCGCGGCGAATCGACGTTGATCCTCATGGCTGCGGCGCGGTGCGGTGGCTGCTGCAGAAATGCAATCGGCCGGGGCGCCTCTCTCCGCCGGTCAGGACCATCTCCACCGACCGTGCCGTAGCCACTCACTCGGAGTTGGCCGAGCGATCAGCGAGGCGTTTCCTCTCCCTCGGGCGTGTGCCCGAGCAGCACCCCTCTGATCGCCGCCATCGATATTGAGAAAGAACCAGGAGCATCACATGAAACGTACGCATCGTTGGCTTCGACGCGCCGGTTACGGCGCGATTGGCTGCGCCGGTCTGTCGGCCTTCGCCGATCCGCCGCCGCCGCGCCGCCCCGATCCGATCTCGCTCGACCGGCAATCGCCGTCGGTGATTGGTTTCGGAAATCGCACGGCGGATATTTTCGGCGAGAACCCGCCCGCCGTTTTCCTCGGCTTTGGATGGGACGTCGGCGGCCCCGGCCCCATCCTGCACGTGAATGACTTCAACTATGGCTTGGGCTTTCTCGACAACACCGATGGCATCTCCAACGGAGAGTTTCGCCCGACGGCGCAGCAGGTGCTTTATTTCTCCGGCAGCGACACATCGCAGGGCGCTCCGGGCACACCCTATCGCAATCAGTTCGTTCGTCAGCAGGCGGCGGGCGATCGTTGGGTGACGAATGGGTTCCTGTCGCAAACGCCGCTTGCCGTCTTGGCGGGCGCGGCGCCGGCGGTCGTGGTCGGGCCAGGTGTGCCGCTGCATGTTCTGAGCGCGAATCAGACGCGCTTTAACGAGATTCCGTCCATACCGCCGCCGGCGTTCAATGCCTTTGCCGCCCCGGCCGGCGCGACGCGCATGGATGACATGGACGGCCTCGAAATCACGCCGATCGATCTGAACGGCGACAATCGCCATGACACGCGGCTCTACTTCACGCTCGATGCGGCCAGCCCGGCGCTGGGTGCGGGCCTGTCGCCGGCCGATGTGCTCTACTCGCCGCCGGGCGCGGCGGGCTTCCTTCAGTATGCGCCACGGGCGGCGCTGGGCTTGCGTCAAGGGGATGATGTCGATGCTTTGGCCGTCTGGGATTTCAACGACCCGCGCCGACCCGATTCGGCCAATGATGTGGCGATCTTTTCGCTGCGCCCGGGTTCACCGTCGCTGGCCGGTCCCGACGGCGTGACCGGTACGGCCGACGACTTCTCGGCCGCCGATGTTTTCGTGACGCGGTTCACCGGCTTCTTCCGGCTGTATGTGCGCGCGGCGTCGCTGGGGCTGCGCTTCCAGGATGACATCGACGCGCTCGACGTTGAGCCGCGCTTCGCCGGTCCGCAGTTCCGCGACTGGTGGGTGCAGCGCTTCAACATCGACGTGCCGCTCTGCCCGCAAGCGCCGCCGGCCAATGATTTCCACGTGGACATTCAGGGCATTCAGCCGAACCAGGTCCGCAACCTGTGGGTCGGCAGTTTCCCGAACGCCGAGATCGTGCCGATCCCCGGCGGCACGCGCATCAACTGGACCGGCGCGGTCGTCCCGCCGGGGGGCGTGGCACACTTTGGCTGGGAGATTATCGATGACTCGCCCGTGCAGCGCGTCGATATGTACTACACACTGAACGGCCAGCGCATCACGGTCTGTCGGCCGATTCCGGATGTCGTGCAGACGTGGCGCACGACGGTCGATGGTCCCAGCACGCAAGTCGTGGACGTGATCATCAACCGCTCGCCCTTCCCGGTGCGCGTGCAGCGCCGCGCGATCGCGACGCCGCGGACGATTTCGCTCGATGATCTGCTGGTGGAGAGCGAGTTGACGCTGCGTTCGCAACCTGTCGATCCACAGCCGATCATTCTGCAGCCGATGCAGGAGCTGCCGCTGCCGTTCGAGTATGACATCGACACGCTCGGCTATGCGGTGATCTATCAAGCCTCGCCGCTGGATACCACCGATCGTCCGACGGTTTTCCTGACGGCGCTGACCGTCGAACAGAGCGACGACGCCGACCTCCCGTTCGGGGCGTGCTGCTTCGACGACGGCTGCCTCGAACTGGGTCGCGCCGTGTGCGAGTCGAACGGCGGACGATACCGCGGCGACGGCAGCGCCTGCGATGGCGCCGCGTGCGGCACGGGCGGAACCCCCGGTGACATGAACTGCGACGGTGCGGTCGACTTCAACGATCTCGACGGCTTCGTCGTCGCGCTCGTCGGCCAGGCGGGCTATGAAGCCGCCTACCCCGATTGCCGCTATCTCCATGGCGACACCGACGGCGACGGCGACGTGGATTTCGACGACATCAACGGCTTCGTCAGGCTGTTGGTCGGCGGGTAATCCGCGAATGTCGTGAGCGTGTGCCTTTCCCGCGCAGGTCCGCCCGCACCGGCGGCGCGGACCTGCGACGATCGAACCTCCTTGCTTGTCTCACCACCCGCCCGGGAGCGGCGCTTCGGCGCCGTTCCCGCGGCTTTTTTCATAGCTTCGGCGTGAAATCTTCGCCGTGCGCCCAAGCGTTTGCGCTTTAGATCGCAGCGCGTCAGCGCGTCGGCCAGTGATTGCATCCGGTCCGGATTCCGCCTATTACTGCCCCCATGCGAATCGCTCGACTGGTGCTTGCCGACGGCACAATCTTCCGCGGCGAAGCGTTCGGCGCTACGACAACACGCGGCGGCGAGATCGTCTTCAACACCGCCCACACCGGCTATCAGGAGGTCATCACCGATCCTTCCTATTGCGGCCAGTTGATTTGCATGACCTCCCCGCAACAGGGCAACTATGGCGTGAACGAACGCGATCACGAGGCCCCGCGCACCTGGGTCGAGGGTTTCATCGTGCGCGAGCGAGCGCTGACCGCCTCCAACTATCGCAGTCGCCTCGCGCTCGACGAGGCGCTCGCGGCCGCCGGCATACCAGGAATTTCCGGCGTCAATACGCGCGCTGTGACGTTGCGGCTGCGCACCAGCGGCGCGATCAACGGCGTGCTCTCAACCTCGGACGCCGCCTCGGATGATGAACTGATCGCACAAGCTCGCGCGCTCCCCGACATGAGCGGGCAGGATCTGGTCCGCCGCGTCGCGCCCGACGGTTTCACCTCATGGTCGCGCGGCCTTGCCGAAGAAGATGATGCGCCCCCGCACACGGCGCTGCTGGCGGCCCGGCAGCGACCGGTCGATCGGCACGTTGTCGCGCTCGATTGCGGCATGAAGCGGAACATCCTGCGCAACCTGGTGGACATCGGCTGTCGTGTGACGGTGGCGCCGCCGACCGCGGCGGTCGAGGAGATTCTGCGGCTCGAACCCGACGGCGTGTTTCTGAGCAACGGGCCGGGTGATCCGGCGGCGGTGACATATGTGCATGAGCTGGTGCGGGCGCTGGCGCCGCGAGCGCCGATTTTCGGCATTTGTCTTGGACATCAGATGCTGGCGCTGGCGTTGGGGGCCAAGACCTACAAGCTGCGATTCGGCCATCACGGCTACAACCACCCGGTGAAGAATCTCATGACCGGGCGCGTCGAGATCACGTCGCAGAATCACGGCTTTGCGGTCGATGAGGAAACGCTCGCCGCCTGCGGACTGACGCCAACGCACGTCAATCTCTATGACGGCACCAATGAGGGCTTCCGCCATCTCGAGCTGCCGCTCTTCGCGGTGCAGTATCACCCCGAAGCGGCCCCCGGCCCGCAGGATTCGTCGTATCTGTTCGATTGTTTTCGGCGGGTGATCGAGACGCGCCGCCCACCGACAGTTGAAGATATGGCGGTCTGCCAGGCGCAGACGCTGGGACAGACGCGCGCGGGTTGATGCGCGCCGCGCCCGCACACAGCAGAGCCACGACCGTAAGGGAATGGTTAGATTTTCCGCAAATCTCGCTACCTGACGTTCGTGCTTCCGTTACAGGCGATACAGGCCGGATATCACAACGCGCTGACCTGCTTTGAAACGGGCCTATGAGGGCTGTCGCGCGGCGCCCGTCCCGACGCCGACAAGTTGCTCCGCGCCATGCACGATGAACTCGGCCCCAATCAGATAGCCGACGTGTGCCCGGGCGCAGTGCCGCACGATCGCATGCCCATAACAGCTCAGTTGCGGCTGATGGATCGCCAGTGAGATCTGCGTGTCTTGCGGGATCGGCCGGCGTGTCCGCATCGCCAGCCCGTGCAGGCTCAGATTGTGCAGCGTCGCCAGCATGTGCCGCTCGCCATAACACGAATCCGGCAGCCACACCTCAACCGCGCCCGCGAAGGGCCAGCGGTTTTCGCTGCGCCGTCCACCCTCATCCTTGGCTGCGGTCTGCGTAGCCGGGATGCTCAGTAGCGTGGCGATAACATCCGGCGAAATTTTGACAATTTTCTCGGCGTCCATACGGCTCTCGCCCTTCCGCGGGCAAACGGCGCCCGCTCGCGGAATTCATCGTCTGTTCGGCCGGGGGGAATGAATTGCGCCAAGCCGCCGTGTGTGAACCCGCCGGCGTCGAGCAGGGGGGCAGGGTCAGAGAATTCTCGCTGCAGTCGTCGAGTGAAAGGGTGGGGCAGGCATCTTGCCTGCCCGAAACAGGCTGGAAGCCTCTTTCCACCCGGTACCGCGCGTCAACAGAACAACAATTCATTTGCCCTTCGTGTGGAGAGAACGGGCGCCGGCCCGCGTATCACGCTCGCGCGGCGCGCGGTACGATGATCGCATGGCAAACGAAATCATCGTCGAACGGATCGATGGACAGATCGGCGTTGTGCGGCTCAACCGACCGGAGGTGCTCAATGCGCTCAACCTTGCGACGATGGATCAGATCGTCGCCGCGCTGGAAGCTTTTGATCAGGAGCCGGAAATTCGCTGCATGATCATCAGCGGCAGCGAGCGCGTCTTTGGCGCGGGGGCCGATATCTCCGACATGGCTGACGCCGGCATGGTCGAGATGTATTTGCGGAACCAGTTCGCCAAGTGGGAGCGGATCAAGCGCATCCAGAAGCCGCTGATCGCCGCGGTCAGCGGCTATGCGCTGGGCGGCGCGTCAGAGCTGATGATGCACTGCGACATCATCGTCGCATCGGAGACGGCCCGCATCGGCCAGCCCGAAATCAACATCGGCGTGCTGCCCGGCGCCGGCGGCACGCAGCGCCTGACGCGCGCGATCGGCAAGGCCAAGGCGATGGACCTTGTCCTGACGGGGCGCATGATCTCGGCCCAGGAAGCGAGCGATCTCGGCCTGGTCAGCCGGGTCGTGCCCAAGGAGCACTTCTTCAGCGAGGCGCTCGCGATTGCGCGCGAGCTTTGCCGCAAGGCGCCGTTGGCGCTGCGTTTCGCCAAGGAATCGGTGCTGAAGGCGGCGGAACTGTCGCTCTCAGAGGGGCTTGAGTACGAGCGCAAGCTGTTCTACATGCTCTTTGCGACCGGCGATCAGAAGGAAGGCATGAAGGCATTTCTTGAGAAGCGCGCGGCGATCTATAGCGGCCGCTAAGCGATGGCTTCGCATGAGGCGGTGGGGGAATTGGCGGGATGCACAGGTCGGAGACCTGTGCAAACAATCACCGGTTGGAAACCGGTGCCACACCACCTGTGCAGACAGCCGCCGGTTGGAAACCGGTGCCACATCACCTGTGCAAACAGCCGCCGGTTGGAAACCGGTGCCACATCACCTGTGCAAACAGCCGCCGGTTGGAAACCGGTGCCACACCACCTGTGTAAACAGCCGCCGGTTGGCTGCCGCGACCATTCTCGGGATCTCTCGAGCGCGTTGCAGAGCCACGACCGTCAGGGAGTGGTTAGATTTTCAGCGAATCTCCGCTTCCTTACGGTCGCGACTCCGCCAGCGCGGCAGGACAAATGCGAATCGCTTGAGGCTCGCTTGCGCGGATTGCAAATTTTCGAAGCGGAGATGCACTGAAAATCTAACCACGCCCTCACGGATGTGGCTCTCCCATGCGACAAATCATTATTGAATATGAGCTGGCGGCAGACTATTCCGCGCAAACACAAGCCGCCGGCTGGGGCCCACCTGCGACCGGCCGCTTTTGTCTGGCATCAACGCGCAAGTTAAGCCCTTCGAGCGAACGCAAGCTCAAGAGCTGTAGATCGCCGGCTTCCGCAAAGACAACTTCATCCGTCGTGATGGCGTCATCGACATTGATGGTCGCGAAACCTACGCGCCTCGTGATCACCTGGCCGTTTGCCATCACAAAATTGAAGGTCTTGCTTTTCCGCGGGGATGTTGAGACGCTTGAGCGGATCTTCCGAGATCCGCATGTATTCGCGGCCCGCATCGACCCGAATTTTCGCAACGCGCCCCGTTTGGACCGGTTAGATGGCTCGACACTTCTCAGGAAACATAGAACGTGCCGATCCGTCTCAGTCTCCTGGTTCGAAGCGCTTCCTGAGTCTTACGCCGTCGAAACGAGCGCTGCTGCGCAGATGTCTGCGCGTGGTTCATCGGCTGCACGCGACGAACCGATGCCGATAGCGCCCTACGCCGCCGGCGGCAGGGCCGTGCGGCCGTTCAGGATCGCCTGCCGGACCCATGCGCCTTGCTCATAGCTGAAGCGCCGCAGGCCGACGCGCTGCGCGTTGCACGGGCCGTTCCCGCGAATGACGCGGTGGAATTCGTCCCAGTCCGGCTGCGAGAATTCCCAGTGGCCGGTCGCTTCGTTCAGCCGGATGTTCTCGTCCTTCACCAGGATATGCGCGCCGGGCGAACCATTCGGCGTCGTGCCGCCCTGGTTCTGATAGATGATCTTGCCGGCGGCGTCGCGCTGCGGCGTCTTGATGATCAGGCCGAGGTCGAGGGCGGCCGGCGCAAAGCGATCCACAAAGCGCCGCCGCAGGCCGTCGTTGGTGCTGGTCTTGATGCGCCAGCGCATCAGCGGGCTGCTCTCGGCGCCCTCCTTGTCCGGCGGACCGAAGAACATCAGGCTTGGCCCCCACCAGCGGTCAAAGGCCTCCTGGGCCATCTTCTTCTGGCCCGGCGTGCCGCTCATGAGCGTGAGGACCATGTCTTCGCCGCTCTTGAAGTGAAAGGCCTCTTCCATGTTGATGCGGTGCATCGTGCGGACATAGGGGCCATAGCTGCCGTCGGCGAGCGTCTTCTGATTCATGATCGCGGCCCCGTCCACGAGCCACTGCACCATCGCGACGTCGCCCCACGTCGGTGCGGGATAATTGAAAACATTGTGATATTTGGTTTTGCCGGTGATCAGGTCGCGCAGCATCGCATCGCGCGTTTTGCCCAGGTCTTGTGAGACGCGGTAGAGCATCTGCCCGTGGCCGACCTCGTCCTGCACCTTCGCGATCAGCGCCAGCTTGCGGCGGAGCGAGGGCGCCCGCGTGATCCACTCGCCCTCCGGCAGCGCCCCGACGATTTCGCTATTGGCGTGATGCTCCGCCATCTTCAGCATCGAGACGCGGTAGTTGTGCGGCATCCAGTCATCCGCTTCGATCAATTCGTCTTTGTCGATGCGTTCCTGAAACGCCGCCAGTTGATCAGCGTCTTCCTGGATGGACCAATCGACCTTCAGTTCCTCTGTGCCGCCGCCACAGCTCATCGCGTTCTCCTTTTGGGCCACCGGTCAGCCACTGGCTTGTTCCCACATGATGATATTCCGAGTCGGGCGGATATTAAATGTTTCACAGATTGAAAGTTCGATTCGTTTCGTCGGGTTGGGCAGGTCGCTCGCGCATTTGCTCTCAACCATTTGTGATTGAAGCGATTGCATGATCCTATCGGCGCGGGCGAGGGGGCCGGACGCGCCGGAGAGCAAGTGATGCCCGTAGCCGGCGGCAGCGAAACACGCCAGGCGTCCGATGAAAGCGTATCGCAAGTGCACTCGTTCAAAGCGGACTTCACGCGCTCGGCCGCCACTGGTGGCTGTTGTTCAAGGCGCCGGCTGGACCACGAGATTCCCCGCGTCATGAATCCGGTAGGCGCTGGCGGCCGATGATGCGCTTCCGACCGACGCCGCCCATTCCAGCGCCGCCGGCAAACCGGCAAAAACTCGGGCATCGAGGCCGGCGATCGCTTCCTTCGATAGCCCTGGTGCGACCAGCGCCAGATGCACGCCGCGCGCGGCCGGGTCGGTCAGGCGCCGCAGTTTGACCGCTTTATGATCACCCAGGCGATAGCCGCGCCGTGCGACTTCGGCCACGGCGGCCGCGTAAGTCGGCGCAGCTCGGAGCAGCTCAAAAAACGCCGCCGGCCCGACGCCCTCGTGGCAGGCGGCGTCGAGAATCAGGACGCCGCCGTCGCGCACCGCGCGGTGGTTGTTTTTGATCGCCTTGTCGGCCTGATAAAGGCTCTTGGCCAGCGGCCCCTCGACGTGCAGCACCGCGAGATCCGCCGGAACCGCGGGCGCTTGGCGATAGAGCCGGGCCGCACCCTCCGCCAGCGCGAGCGTGGCCTCGAGCGGCGGCCCGACCGCCGTCTGCACCAGTTGCTCGCCCATCAGCAGCTCATTTACCGCGTGTACTTCGATTCCGGCTGTTCGCAGCGCGGCGAGCATGCGCACGATGCCGTCATGCACCGGGTTTCCTGCCAGGGCAAAGACGTCCGAGGCCGGATCGAGCGCACCGGCGTGATTGGCGGCGATGTCGTCGCGCGACAACACGCCGATGGTGCAGGTTTTGTGCGCCCCGGTCAGCCCGGCGAAATAGTGCGGCTCGACGCTACCGATCGCGAGCACGTGGGCGTGAGCGGCCATGCGGCGATTGAAGCCGAAGCCGCCGAGGGTGATGTGCTCGCGCGGATCATGGGCGTCGTGCCAGGCGATTTCTTCAAACACAAGCCCCGTCTCGTGAAACGTCGCGCGTTCGAAGGCGGCGCGCTGTGCGGCGTCGTAGCGGTGTGTGCCTGTTGCGATCAGCGCATGCAGCGGCGGAGCCTCAGCGGGCCAGCGCTGTCGCAACAACTCCGCCAGCAGGCATAAGACGAGCCGCGATTGCGTGGCGCGGTCGCTGTCGTTCATCAGGACGAGCAACGGACGGCGCGTCGCATGGCACGCCGCCAGAGCGCGCCACAGCGGCGCCTGTGCGGCGAGTTGCGCCCGCAGCGCCGCGACCGGATCGCTCGCGACAGGCGGCGCGCACGGCCGGAACTCGCGCCAAGTGAAGCTCATGCCCGGATTATGCCTGCGGCCGAAGAAATCCGCGCCTGACAGCACCTGGGCGTGTGTTTGGAGGGTTGGTCGCCGGATGCGCGCGGCGAGAGTTCGCCTCTGACGCGCGCCGTCCGTCAGGGTCGGATGCCGGTGCTCGTGCCCAGACCGCTGAAGCGCCGCGAGCCGAGCGTCCATTCCGGCGCGCCCTCGGGCCATAGCGCGAGATTGACCGAAAGGTCGTCATCCACCTGGTTGTATTCGATGTTGAGTGCGGCATACCAGCGCGGCAGCTTGCGGACCAGCGCGACCGAGACCTCGCCGAGTTGCCCGGTATCGACATCCCACCAGCCGCGAAACGCCGTGATGTGCTTCTCGTTGAAGCGATAGTTGAATCCACCGCCAACGAAGGACATATCGATGTCGCCGGCATAACGCGTGCCGACCACATAGGAGAGCCGCGGGTTGCGCTCGATTGCGAGGCTGAAGTTATGGCGGTCGTAACTGCGATCATTGAGATCGAAGTTGAAATCGTACAGAAAGCTGGTCGTGTCGCTGAGCCGATAGATCAGATCGCCCGCGAGGTAGTTGCGGCTGCGGCTGTTCTCCGGCCGCCACGGATTGACGTAGCCGTTGGAGACATCATTGCGGACATCCTCACCGCCGAAGAAGCCGGCCTCGATGTCAAACGTGATCCAATCGGTGGTGCGCTCGCGGCCCTCGGCGCCGCGCTTGGTCTGCCAGGTCTGGCGCAAAGCGAGCAAGCCGCCATAGAAGGCATCGATCGTGTCCACGCCGTAATCAAACGGCGTGAGCAGTTCGCTGCGCGTGTTGCTGTGGCTCCACCAGCCGGCGAACTCGGGCCGGACGATGTGGCGCAGCCGGTTCACGTCGAACAACTCGCTCTGCACGTCGTCATAGGCGCGGGACAGGCGCGTGCCGCCGCGGGCGCCATAGGTGCCGATGCCGCGCCAGGCGGAGCCTTCGTTGAGCGGCTGGCCGTCCCACTGCGTGCCGCGCACCGTTGCGAAGGGCACGACGTTGAAATCGCCCAGCTTGATCGGCCACTCGCCCTCCTGCCGGCCATCGACGCGGAAGGTGCTGTCGGTCGAACCGCGATTGTCGAAGCGCCGATCGTCGAAAAACAGCCGCTCATCGGGGCGATAGCGCACCATGCCGATGCGCGACTCGTGATAGAGCACGACCGGCCCGAGCAGATCGCCGATGCGACGATAGGTGAGTTCCGGCAGATGTTCCGTCTGCGTGAGCCAGTCGTTGATGCGCCAATTGGCGAGAAACGTGAAGGCCTCGACGCCCTTGGCGCGCTTCAGGAAGACGAGCGTCTCTTGCTCCTTGCCCTCGTTGAATTCCTGGTTGCGCCATTCTTCGAGGAAGTTCGGATCGCTGAGATAGCTCAATTCGACCGTTGCTTCCCAGTTGTTCGCGAAATACTGCCGATGACGCCACAGGAAGCGCCCGCGGTTGGCTTCGTCAAATCTCTCGTCAGCGCGGCGCAGCGGGCCAAGGTCGTCCTCGCCGCCGTCGTTCATGTAGTAACCACGGACGAGGCCGAAGCGGTCCTCTTGCTGATAGTCGGCGTTGACGCCGACCGCCGGACCGCGCTCGCTGAAATAATCGAGCAACAGCGTCGCGTCCCAGCCGGGCGGGCGCTGGGCGCCGAGCAGGCTGAAGAGGCTCCAGGTCGTCCGCACAAACGCGCCGCGGTCAGTCTGGAAACCCGAGGCGACGCCGCGCAGCGCCGTCTCGCTCTCCTCCAGCGTTCCTTCGCTGTATGGCCACCAGAAGAGCGGAATGCCCCCGACATTCAGCGTCGAGTTGGTCATCTTGTAGCGGCCGGTCAGTGGACCGGCCGCGCGCCCGGCGGCGTCGCGCGCGGTCGAATCAGTGAGGATGATCTTCTCGACGCCGAGGTGATAGCTCGGGCTGTAAAACTCGCTGGTGCTGACCATCGCGCGGCGAGCCTGAAAATCGCGCTCGGAAAGCTGGCGGATTTCTCCGGCGCGCACATACAGCGGCACGCCGCGATCGGGGACATCCGCCCGCAGGACGGCGTCGAGGATCAGGGCGCGCTGGTTCTCAAAGTCATAGAACAGCCGGTAGGCGCGCACAAAGCGATTGCCCGCCGACAACACCACGTCGCCTTCGAGGTAAACCGCGCGGATGTTCTGCGCCACGCCGGCGGGCATCAGTCCACGCGGCCCATCGGCGCCGGTGGCTCGATCGGCGCCGGCGGCGGCAGGATCGACGCCCGTGCCCGTCGGCGCAGCGCCCGGGCTGGCGACCGTCGGATAGGCGCCGTTCGCGGGGCCGGCCGAAGCCGGGCCGCTCGCCGATGCCGGGTTTGTTGTGGACGCC
>CAYQLG010000029.1:0-37460 GCA_964418235.1 uncultured Planctomycetales bacterium | reverse complement strand
GAGAATCCGAGCCGGCAAAAAGTTCACGAGCTCTCCGGCCCGTGCGTCCAACAACTAACCGCGGCACAAACTCGCGGCATGAAGCCGGGTTCGCATTCCGCGTTACCCGAATATGAAAAGTTGACGAAGCACTAGATCGAGGAGCGGCTCAGCCCACCAGCGCCCGCATCCGATGAATGCCCGCCTGCACACAAAGCCCAAAAAAATAGCGATCAACGAAAAGCGGGCCGATCGCTCGAGATCGACCCGCCAGAAACCGGCAGCCCTAGGCCACCCAAATTGTCGACTGCGCCAGCGCAATAGCCCGTAACGTCCGCAGTCCAGCCCTGAATATCCGTTACAGCGTCGACATCAGCACGATGAACGCGTCGATGTCATGAAAATCAACGATGCCATCACGATTAATGTCGTTGATGCGGACAAAATCGCCGCCGGTGATGCCGCGGCACGCCCGCCACAGCTCCTCGCCAAACAGCGCGGCGACGAAGCAATCAATGTCGCCGAACGACACGATGCCATCTCCGTCGGCGTCACCGACGCGGCCCTCGCCGGTGTCCGGATTGATGAAAGTCGGGTTCGCCTCTCCGCCACAGAACGACCCGCTGTCGATCTGATTGCCGTCATCACCGACGGGGGGGCCGCCGGCGTTGGCCATCAGCAGCGTGCAACCGAGCGCCGCCGGCACAAGCCAGTAGGCGCAGCCCATTCGCTGCGCAACCAGTTGTTCATTCATCGAGCGATTCATGATTAGTTCCGATCATTGCTCTTGACCACTTTCGCGGTCTCCATGACCCGCACGCCCAAGTCCCGGAACCGTCGAAAGCGCCCCATGGTTCCGGCAATCAGCTTGATGTCTTCCTCGTCGATCGTCAGGTCAAGATCCAGACCCGACGACTCCTTCAGCACCTGATGCGTCGCAAACTGCATCGAGAACACCTGTTCGCGCAGCGCCCAGTTATTGAGCGGCTCGGCAAACTCAAGCGCCTTATTGGTATACACCGCCATCGCCCGCTGAAGCTCCGATCCGGCGAAATGGCGCAAAGAAATATTCGCACAGAACGTGCACGCCCAGCCGAAACTCTCCAGCCAATCGACACAGGGCCAATCGCGCGGGTCGACCCGCGTCGGCACGCGCTCAAAAATCAACTCGACCGCTTCATGCGGATCGCGCCGGCCCAACTCGACCTCGACCTCAATCGCCGCCAAGCGGGCCGTATTCGCCACCGCTGAGGCATAACTGATCTCAAAATCACGCGCGATCTGGTCAAACAGCGCGGCGGCTTCGGTCAAATCCGCGAAGGCCTGGTCGGCGCGTTTGATCGCGTCGGGATAATCCGACTGGAACTCGGCCCGGACACACATCCCGCGGATGTAGAACCCATAGGCTAACGCCCCACGTTCACGTTTATTGTCGGGTGAGCAGCCGCGCAATCCGTCAATAATGATGTGAGCGATAGCATAACCGGAGGTGAAGTCGCCCAGACGATAATAAGCCATCGCCAGGTTCGACTGCATGACATAGCGGAGACCGCTGCCGACGGGTTCCTCCAGCCCGCGTCGGATCGCTTCGAGCGCCTGGGTAAACCGGCCGCGACGGTCCCATGCGCCGAATTCCCGGTTGCACGCGATCGCGCGCTCCTCGGGCGTGCGGGCCGCCTTGTACATGTCGCGCGCCAGACGCAGCATGTCGTCAAACTGACCACGCTCCATGGCGCGCCGTGATTCTGCATTGATTGCGTCAAAGCCGGAGCGGGCCGGCTCACACAATGCGGCGACGGCGGCGTCATCCGTCTGCAGGAATTCCGAGACGTCATCCAGTGTCCAATCCAGCGCCCGCGCGAGCGCGACCATATAGTCGAACTTGGGATTTCCGCTCTCGGCGCCGAGATTGCTCACGTCGCGCCCCAACGCCTTGGCCAGTTCACCCTTGGTCCAGCCGTTGGTGATGCGCGCAATCTCCAGCAGCTTCATCAGCCGATCTCGCCGATTCGCTGCGAAAGGCATGTTCGTCTCCAGGTAAAAAAAGCGCGTACTTCCTGCAACGTGACTGTGTAGATTACGTAGGAACCTGTCTGAAATTCAAGGAAAAAATCTCGTGTTGCATTTGCACCACGCCACGAATTATGGGATGAAAACCGATTCTGAACGACGCTTTTTCCAACCTCCAAAAGTTCCGGAACGCGATAATTTTTGCATTTGCACCAAGCCCAGCCCATGCTTGAAATGCCGTCCGGCAACCTTCGCCGGGCGCCAGCACCCCGCCGAAGCCCCGCCGGATCGTCAGCGATCGCCGCGCCGCGCAATCTTGTGAGCCAGCGCTGCGCGACGTGCAGACGTCTGCGCGCCGCGTCAATTCTCGCGCAAGAACCGCCGATAGAACGTGTGCAACCGGCCGGCCGCGCGACGTCGCCTGAGTCATTCCCCGATGGACATCAGGCGGGGCGAGGCGTGCCGTTGTTCGTTGGGACGGAGGTGTCGATATGGGCGCCCATGCATTTTCGCGGCTGCCGCAGCGCGTACCCACGATCCAGACGCGCTATCGCCGGATTCAGACGGCTCTGCCAGTGCCCGAGTCGCTGCCGATTCTGGCTGATCTGGACCGGCTCGAGGCCCGCTCGATGCATGGGCAGTTGCCGATCGTGTGGGACCGCGCGGAGGGGTTTCAGGTTCACGATGCCTGGGGCAACACCTGGATCGACTTCACCTCGACGATCTTCGTCTCGAACACCGGCCATGGGCATGAGCGCATCCGTGCGGCGCTGCGCGCGCAGCTTGATCAGCCGCTGCTGCACAGCTACACCTTCGCGACGAAAATCCGCCGCGATTACCTGCGCGCGTTGATCGAGGCAACTCCGCCGCAGTTTGAGAAAGCGTTTCTGCTTTCCGCCGGTACGGAAGCGACGGAGTGCGTGCTGAAACTGATGCGGCTGCATGGCCTGGCGGCCGGCAAGCGCCGGCCCGGCGTGCTCACGTTCGAAGGCAACTGGCATGGGCGCACGCTCGGCGCACAGATGCTCGGCCACAACGCGGCGCAGAAAGCCTGGATCGGCTATCACGATCCGAACATTTTTCACCTGCCTTTTCCCTATCCGTGGCGCGGCGCGGCGCAGGCCCAGCCGCGCGAGTACTTTCGCCAAAGCCTCAGCGCCATGCTCACGGAGCGCGGCCTCGATCCGCGGCGCGATCTCTGCGGCGTGCTATTCGAGACCTATCAAGGCTGGGGCGCGTGGTTTTATCCCCCGGAGTTTGTGCAGGAGGCGGTCGCCTTTGCGCGCGCAAACAACTTGGTGATCGCCTTTGACGAAATGCAAGCGGGCTTTGGCCGGACAGGGACGCTGTTTGGCTACGAGCATTATGGCGTCGAGCCGGATCTGCTGGCCTGCGGAAAAGGCGTAGCGTCGGGCTTTCCGCTGGCGCTGGTGCTGGGGCCGGGACGGGTGATGGACTTGCCCGAGACCGGCTCGATGAGCTCGACGCACTCGGCCAATCCGCTCGCCTGCGCCGCGGGGCTGGCCAATTTGCAGGCCTTGCTGGATGACGGAATCCTGGCGAGGGCCAAGGCGCTCGGCGAGGAATTTCAACGCGGCCTGCGCGATATTCAGGCGCGCATCGGTGAACCGCTGCGGTATGTCTCTGGGCGCGGGCTGGTCGCGGCGCTCGTGTTCATGGACGCCGACAATCGCCCGCTGACGGCGCTGTGTGATCGCATCTGCCTCGAAGCGCTGCAGCGTGGTCTGCTGGTCGTTCACACCGGGCGCGAATCGATCAAGCTCGCGCCGCCGCTCGTGATTACTCCCGAAGCGCTGCGTGAGGGCCTGGCGGTGCTCGAGGAAGCCATCCGCGCCGGCCTGGCCCACGCGCGCGGCAGCGCCTCAGGCGCGAGCGAAACACGTACATCCTGCGCCGGCCCTGAAACGGCCGAGCCGGCAGAGACCTCCGCGGTCAGCCAAACCAAGGCATCCGTCAGGCGCCGCGCCAAGTCCGCCGCCTCCGGCCGAGCGCGGTCTGGGAAACAGCGCACATGACCGCGTCGATCGCGCCGGCGGTGACGGCCGTCGCGCTGCGCCATGCGGGGATCGTGGTTCGCTCGATGGAGCGCGCGCTGCGCTTCTATCGTGATCTGCTCGGGCTACGCGTCGTGTGGGATCGGCTCGAACACGGCCCTCCGCTCGAAGACGTGCTGGGCATTCCCGATGTGCGAGTTCGCACGGTGAAGCTGGCGCCGGCGCAGCACCGTGACGAGGCGATCGCCACGTTCACGGCGGGGCAGCCGCACGCGCCACCGGCGCTCTTGGAATTGCTCGAATTTGAGTCGCCGCGCAGCTGCGCGCCGTCGCTCGACGCTGCGGATCCTCGCGAAATAGAACAATCACGGGCGCTACAGCGGCTCGGATTGACGCACCTCGCGTGGACCGTCGCTGGCCTTGATGCGCTCTTTTTGCGCCTTTCGGCCGCCGGCGTTCGCTTCATTCATCCGCCCCGAACGAGCGCGGATGGGCGTGTCAAGCTGGCCTTCTGCATCGATCCGGACGGAACGCCGATGGAATTGGTCGAAGTTGTTGTGGAGTAATCGACGTGTCCATCGACGCCGAAGTCCAGCCGCGAACGAATGCGCATCTGCCCCGCTCCGCTGAGCCGCGCGGACGCGCTGCGCTCGTGCTGCCGCATCCGGCCGCGGTTGAGCACGCCCTGCCGCGCCTGAGCGATCGCAGCGCGCCGCCCGCGGCCGCCTACTCGGGCTTTGCGACGTGCCGCGGTCTCAAGCTGGGCGTGATGCAGGGCCGGCTGCTGCCGCCGGTGGGGAACCGCTTGCAGGCCTTTCCCGCGCTGCATTGGCGCGAGGAATTCGCGCTGGCCGCTCAGTTGGGCATCACCGGCATTGAACTGATCTATGAGGCCGAGAACGAGCCGGTCAACCCGCTTAGCTCCGACTTTGGCGCCGGCGAACTGTACCGGATCAGCCGCGAAACCGGGGTGCGTGTGCTGAGTGTCTGCGCCGACTATTTCATGACGCAGCGGCTGGTGCACACGGATGGCTGGGGCAACCAGGACGCGTTGCGCGTCCTGCAGCGGCTGATCGCCCGCGCCGCGACGGCCGGCGCGGCGCATGTCGTGCTGCCTTTTGTCGATGCCGCCCGGCTGCGCAGCTCCGCCGAGCTGGCCGGCTTGCGCGAGTTGCTGTCGGAGACGCTGCCAACGGCCGAAGCGGCCGACATGGCGCTGCACCTGGAAATGGATTTGTCACCCTGCCGCTTTTCCCGGCTGCTCAGCGAATGCAACCACCCGTTGATTCGTGCGACGCTCGACACCGGCAACAGCGCCAGCCTCGGCTTTGACCCCAATAAAGAGGTGCCGCTGCTCGGCCCGTGGCTGGGCAGCGTGCACATCAAGGATCGCCGGCGCGGCGGTGGCAGCGTGCCGCTCGGCACGGGCCACACCGCGTTCGCAACGATCTTCCACCGATTGCAAGAAGCCGGTTATCGCGGGACCTACATCCTCCAGGCTGCGCGCGGCGCGACCGGCGACGAACTGAATCACGGGGGCCGCAACGCGCGCTTTGTCATCGCCCAGGCGGAGCGGGCCGGCATGATCACACCAGCATGAACCTGCAGCTCGCCAGCGCCGGCGTCTTTGTCGCAGGCTCCAGCCGCGGGCTGGGTCGCGCCATCGCCGAAGCATTTCTGGCCGAAGGCGCGCGCGTCGCCATCACCGGGCGCGACGCCCCAACGGTCGAACGCGCTCGCAAGGAGCTGGCCGAAACCCACGGCGAAACCGCTGTGCTCGGCCACGCAGGCGACATGAGCGACACAACCGAGCTGACCACGGGCATAGACCGCGCGCGGGCCGCCTTCGGCCGGATCGACGCCGCCATCGCGAACATCGGCAATGGCCGGCTTCCGGCCAGCGGCGTCGGCGAGGCCGCGCTGTGGGATCGCGCCCTGCATGAAAATCTCCACGCGGCGCTGGCTCTGGCGCGTGTCGCGCTGCCGGCGCTGCGCGAAACCGGCGGCAGTTTGACCTTCATCGGCTCGATCGCGGGTTGCGAGGCGCTCGGCGCGCCGCCGGCCTATGAAGCGGCCAAGGCGGCGCTGCGACACACCGCCAAGGCGCTGGCGCGACAGCTCGGCCCCAGCGGCGTGCGCGTCAACATCGTCGCGCCCGGCAACATCTTCGCCCCCGGCGGAACGTGGGATCTGAAACGCCGCGAAGACCCCGCCGGCGTCGATGAGTACATCCGGCGCGAGGTACCGCTTGGCCGCTTCGCCACGCCCGCCGAAGTCGCCGCCGGCGTCGTATTCCTCGCCTCACGCGCGGCGGCGTTCGTCACGGGGGCCACACTGGTGATCGATGGCGGACAGACCCGTTCTCTCTAGCTTTGACCTGCGCGGCCGTGTCGCCATCATCACCGGCGGCGCGGGCCTGCTGGGGCGGCAGCACGCCGCGGCCATCGCCGCGTGTGGCGGCGTGCCGGTTCTCTGGGATATCGACGAAGCCGCGGCCCGCTCCGCCGGAGCGGAGCTTGGCGCGCGTGATCACAAGGGCGGCGCGGGCCACGCGATCATCTGCGATCTCACGCAGCCGACGGAGGTGCAGCGGGCGCTGGCCGCCACGCTCGAGCACTGCGGACGCGTCGACATCCTGATCAACAATGCCGCGTACAACCCGCCGCCCGCCGGACCGGGCGCCGCGCCCTCAAATCTCCACAACTTCACGCTTGAGCAATGGCGGCGCGAGCTGGAGATCGGACTGACCGCGGCCTTTCTCTGCTCCCAGGCGGTCGGCGCTGCGCTCGCCGCACAAGGCCGCGGCGTCATCATCAACATTGCTTCCGATCTCGCGCTGATCGGCCCCGATCAACGGCTCTACCGTCGTGACGATTTACCGCCGGACCAGCAACCGGCCAAGTCGGTCGGATATGCCGTCGCGAAGAGCGGGCTGATCGGATTGACCCGTTATCTGGCGACCTACTGGGCCGATCGCGGCGTGCGCTGCAACGCGCTCTGCCCCGGCGGCGTCTATCACGAGCATGAGGCCGGCTTTGTCGAACGGCTGGCGCAGCGCATTCCCCTCGGGCGCATGGCGCGGGTCGACGAATACCAGGCCGCGATCGCCTTCCTCGCCTCCGATGCCTCCAGCTACATGACCGGTTCGGTTCTGACGATCGATGGCGGCCGGACCTGCTGGTAGCTCAAGCGATACGCGGGCCGCCCGGCTTGTCTGCTCGTGCCGCTCAGGCCCGCTTCCCCAAGAATTTTTTTGTCTGCTCCTGTCCGAATTCGCTCAATTCACCCACTCCTGATGGGCGTAACGCGAGTCATGTGGCTCGCATGCAACCACCGTGCAGCAGACGCAGCATCGAGGAGATTGTTCCATGAATCGCAAGACTTTTGCCTGTGTTTCATCGGGTCTGGCAGCGGCCTTGGCCACATCCACCGGTTTCGCCCAGTTCAACACCAAGAGCGCTATTTCGGTCGCCCCCCTGGGAGGCTCCATGGGTATGGAGCAGTCGATGGGCGTCAGCAGCGGCATCGCCGGTGTCCCGCTGGTCCTGACCACGGGCAACGGACAACAGCAGATCGAGATCGAAGTCGGACCGCTTCCCGGCGAAGTCCGCGTCTTCGGCATCAGCGGAATCCCGTCGGGCGATACCTTCGTCAACGTCGCTTCGATCTCGCTGACGACCGGCCGTGCCCAAGACTATGTCGAGTTCCGCGTTTACTCGACCAGCGTTCCTCCGATCACGGTCAACACCGGCGCCGGCCTTTCGGATGTCAAGTTCATCTACTTCACACCGGAGACGCTCGAGACCGTTTCGACCAGCGTGACCGTCATCGGCGGTACTGCCGCGGACAAGGTTGACTTCCTCGTCGAATCGCTCGCGGCGGGCTTCAGCGCCAATTGGACCGTGCAAGCCGGCGCCGGCGACAACGAGACCAAGGTCACCACGCTCGCGTCGCAGCCCAGCGAGCTGATGAGCATCACCCTCGCCGGCACCTACGGCAACGGCTTTGACAAGATCGAAGTCGGCGGCGTGGTCGATGCAGCCACTGCCACGCTCAACCTCAGCGGCTCGCTGGCCGGCGGTGAAGACTTCGTCGGCGTTGCGCTGGAGCAGCTTGGCCTGGGCGCGATCAACGCCAGCTACAACCTCGACCTCGGCGCGGCCCGCGACGCCGCCGATATCACCCTGATCGGTCGCGGCGGCCTGGCCACCCAGAGCGGCAGCATCCGCGGCGGCGCCCAGGATGACACGCTCGTCTACAAGGTCGAAGCCGACGGCGACGCCAACGTCACGCTCGATGGCGGCGACGGCAACGACTATGTCGACTTCTTCGGCAAGGGCAACGTCACCGGCACCCCGCGCCTGCTGGGCGGCCTGGGCAACGACGAGCTGAAGCTGGTCATCGACGGTCCGCAAATCGCCACCCCGTTCATCGACGGCGGCGCCGGCTTCGACATCGCGATCGGCTTCGGCACGATCGTGAACTGCGAGCAGATTAACTAACACCGGCATCCTCCACGCCACGGTAGGGCGGCTCTCCGACTCGCACAGAGACGGGGAGCTGCCCGAACCGGCTTTCTGGCCCGCACGATCATGGATGCAAACGGCCAGGAACGCCGAAGCCGCAAGGATGTCACAGTCGCGGAAGAACCCGGTCTGGCCGTCAAGCTAGCTACTCCCCAGCAAGCGACGTAACGCTGACGGAAAATGCAACCTGACGGTCTGCCGGGCGGCGGGCGCCGAACCTTGATTATGCGGGTTCGGCGTTCCGCTTTTTTTTCGTGCGGCTTGCCTCAGACGCGATCTTGGCCGGGCGGGTGCGACGGCTCCTTTTCGACCCACTCCTGAAAATCTTCGGCCACGCTGTGCGGCGCCGGGTGCGCGGCGCGTAGCGTGCGCGGATCGGTGCGACTCCGGCCCGTGCCATTTCGCAGCAGCAACAGCACAATGACCGCTCCGCCAAGAAGCGCCGCAAGCAGCCAGCGCCAATCCAGCCCACCGGCATCTGCAAGCGTGCCGGCCGCGGCGCGCTCGACGGCGTAAGGCGCGGTCGTGATTAGCACCGCGGCCTGGCGCTGCCCGCCACGCGCGTCGGGATAGTTGCGAATCATCAGAAACCAGCCGCGCACGCGAACCCGTGCGCCGACCGGTATGTCAGCGACGCTCTGCGTGCAGAACAGGCTGATCGCCAGCGGCTGATCGGCGCGCTGCAGCTCCAGTTGATGAATCTCGCCCAGCTCGGGATAGCGCTCACTGCAAAAGGGGTTCTTGTTGCGGCCTACGAGACCGTCGAGCGCGACGATACGCCCGCGAAAATCACCGGGCCGATCGAGCAAGACGCGCCAGTCGGGCGCGGCCAGCGCCGCGCCGGCCAGCGGCTGTGTTGGCGGCGGCATGTCCGGGACGGCTTCACCCGACATGGATGGCGCTTCCGGCGGCGCGGCGAGCAATTCGGGGCGCTGTTTCGTCCACGCCACCAACCCGTAGAACGCCGCATGATCAAAGTTCAGGGCAAAATCCGCCACGGTCGCAAGCTCTTCCGCCAACCGCGGCGGCAACGACATGAATGCCGCGCCGGCGCTCGGTGAGGCGAATGACGGCGACGGCTCAGCGCGTGGCGCGGTGGCGGCTTGCGGCGCGCCCCAGCTCGTCGAGTTGATCCACGCGGAAAGCGCCACCCCGACGATCAAGCGCGCCCAAACGCACGCCGACGGGCCGCAGCGGCCGCCGGAACCGGCACGTGCGGCGGAGCGGCGTGAGGAGTCGTCCATCACGGCGGCATCCCTCTAATGAAGGGTCTCAAGCACATGTGGCTTTGCTGCGGCGAACGGGGGGTAAGGTCGACGGCGTATCCTCATGCATGCACGGTCGGGCAACCACGCCCGACGCTACCGGAAAAGCGAAAGCGCCTTACGCCCCATAGCGCTCCCACGGATAATCGGGCAGTTGCGGCTCCGGCTCGTCTTCGTCATCCGTGCGGCGGGCGCGGTCGTCGCGCGGCTGCAGCTCGCCGGGCGCGGGCATCATCCGCCACTCGTTCTCTTCCTGAAAAACCAGGATCGCGACCTGGTTCGTCTCCCGCCGCAGGAGCGGCTTGCGACCCTCGAGAAAATCCGCCCGGCAGACCACCAGGTGCACGGGCGGCGGCAAATCGGGCACATGGATCACCTCGATCGCGTCGATCGCCAGCGACTTCAGCGCATGATAGATTTTTCCAAAACGCTCACGGCTCTCCGGCTCACGAGAGCGGCTGACCATCAAGCGATACTTGTCATAATCGCCGGCGAGGCAGGTTTCGAGAAATTCCTGCATGAAGCCCGTTACCTGGGGGTACGTTTCACGCAGACCCGGCGCGAAGACATACGCCGGCTTCTTCTCAGGCGGAGAGACCAGTTTCGATTCAGTCGCCGAGCGGCCGGGCAGCGGCCGCTCGCAGCCGGACGCCAGCAGTCCGGCGCTCAGGGCGAGCAGCGCGACGGCCGCCCGCCGCGAGAAACACCGGCGACCGTTAACCAACGCGCCCGTGATTCGGGCATCCGTGCCGGTCGCGCCGCTCGCCGCGGCGCGGGTTAATCGCTGTCTCCCACTCATGTTCACGCATTCATGATACCGCGAAGGACGGCCCGCTTCAGCCGCGGCGGGCATAGCGAACCGCCTGGCGCACCCACGTCATCAACTCGGCCGGCGCCTCATCGAGCAGCGCGAAATCGATCAAGGCATAGCCCGCCTGCGCCGCCTTCACCACGGTTTGCACCAGATCCTTCGCCTCCGGAAACGTCGCGCGCACGACCGGTAGAATCAGCCCGTGCGGCTCCGGCTCGCGCGCCCCGCGCGATTCCAACATCTGCGCCACGCTCTGCTCCGCTGCGAAGAGCGGCGGCACATAAAGCATGGTGCGCCAACCCTCCGGCGGCGCGACGCCGGCGGCGGCAAGCCACTCAACCTGATAGAGCGGACACATCCCCTCCTGCCGGGCCAGACCGGCCAGCCAGCGGCGCTCGTCGGCGCGGCGGGCCGTTTCGAAGCGCGTGATCTGATCATCGCGCCAGGCCGGTGCGGCGTCTTCGCCGTCGTCGCTCGCGGTGATGGCGCGCTCCAGCTCGACGCGCACGCTGCGCGCGACGGCGTCGGGGTCCAGCTCCGCGGCGATGGCAATCTGACGGCAGGCCGCGCAGAAGCACAGCACGCTCAGCCGGCGCGCCCGGCTGTTGTTGAGCAGCGGCATGGGGGCGGTGTCGCCGCCGAACTGTGCCCGCTTCCAGTTGCAGAGCTGCATTTCGAGCGGCTGATAGCGCAGCAGGTCGTCGAGCGTCGCGCGGATGCTCTCGCGCGCGTCGGCGCTGGAGAGACAGGGATAGACATCGCGCAGCTCATCGTCAAACGCGTTGCGAATGCGCAGTTGCGGCTGCGCATCGAGATAGCGGCCCAGGAAGCGCACATCAAGCTCGCAGCGCACGCCGATCTTGGCCGTGCGGGCCGCATCAGCAAAGGCTTTGAGCGCATCGCGATGGCCGCACCAATCGGCGACCTTGGGCCGGATGCTGCCGGCGTAGCGCTTGGTTTCTGGCGGGAAATGCCAGCCGCCGTCGGTATGGAAATAGGGCGACTCGCGATTGACGAAGTAGCGGAACTGTGCCAGCGCCGGCCCGACCGCCGGCACAGTGACATGATCGACGCCGATTTCACCGACCGCCCGCTCCAGCAGGTTGCCCGGCTCAGTCGAGAAATTCCAAAGCGGCAGCGTGATGCCAAAGCGTGTTGCCATCCGGCGTATCGTAGCGGCTTCGGTCGCGCCGACGGAGAATTCGTGACAAGGTGATAAAGTGATACCGTGATAAGGGGAGCAATCAGGGCGATTCAGCGCTCGTTTGAGCGCTCTTCACTCGCTGCTCTTCACTCGCTGCTTGCTATTTGCTATTTGCTTCCGCCCAGCGTGCGAATTTGCGCCATGATGTTCTCGACGTCGGCCCGCTCGGTCACGCGGCCCGATACGTATCTCCACGCGACCGTGCCATCTTTGCTGAGCAGGAACTGAGCCGGTATGGCCGTCACGCCTCCGCTCGGATTGCCGCCGGCGTGCACCAGGCCGAAGCGGCGAATAATGGTCGCCTCCGGGTCGCTGAGAAGCGCGAAATTCAGCCGGCCCTTATCCACGACCTCGCGCGCCTGGGCCACCGTGTCGGTCGAGACGGCCAGCAGCCGCCCGCCCTGTTTCGCCAATTCGTCCTGAACAACCCCGAGCCCGCGGAGTTCTGAGCGACAGACCAGTCACCAGTGCCCACGATAAAACACCAGCAGCACCGGCCCCTTCGCCAATGCGTCGGCGAGCCGCAACGTCTGCCCGCTGTGGTCGGTCGCGATCAGATCGTCGAATCGTTCGCCGACGGGAGTGGTCGCCGCCGGTACGACGGTTCCGAACGTCATCGCAAAAGTAAAGAATCCTGCGATGGCGAAATTCACCACGCCGATCGCAACCGCCCACCACGGCCGCGCCCGCCGCAACGCCAGCCCCGTGAGCAACAACGAAAGCGCCAACAACCCGAACAGCGGCATAGCGCTCGATCGCACCCAGGCCAAATCGATCAGTGACAAGTACGCGACCGGCGCCAGCAACGCGCAACCGAGCGACGCGGCGATCAAGAGTCCGACCGGCTTGCGCGCCGGGGCCGCCGGTGCGATTCGCGCGTCACTGGGCATGGGTGTCGTCGATGGTGCGGTCATGCTTGTTGATTCTACTTGCGCCTCATGTGGCGCGATCCGATCGCTTGACTGCAAGGTACGCTACTCCCGACTCCGCCGCATTTCAACCAACACCCGCGCTGCCTGGCCAAACGCATTCTGTCAATAATCGCTGAGATGCAAGGGTGACAGGCATCTTGCCGCATGGGTCAACCGCAAGAACAACCGCTTGACCCGGATCGCCGAGATGCAAGGGTGGGACAGGCATCTTGCCTGTCAAAACAGGCTGGAAGCCTGTTTCCACCCGGTATACGACGCAACGAGAGCCAGGTTACGTTTGCCCTGACCTGCGCTCACGGCGGGCGGCGGTTCAGACGACGCGCCGCCCGGCGACCCACACCGCCGACGGCGCGGCCGCGTTCGTCAGCAGCGCCAGCTCCGGCGTAACATCGCGCACCGTCAACGGAACCGCAATCACATCCGCCTGTTTGCCCGGCGTCAACGAACCGATTTGGGCCTCAAGCGCCAGTGCCCGGGCCGCGTTGACCGTCACCATGCGAAGCACGTCCGCCGGCGTGAGCGTGAACTCAGGCGAGGCGTCCGCTACCGCCTCGACCGTTCGCGCGGGCGCGAGGCGGGGCCGCCCGCGCGCCCGCGATTCGCCATAGAGCGTCCAAACAAAACGGGCTTCGGCGAGAAGATCGAGATCGTCATTGCTCGCGGCGCTATCGGTGCCGAGCACAACATTCACGCCGGCGGCAATCATCCGTGGCAATGGATGCGGCGCATGGCCAAAGAAGCGATGCGCGCGCGGACAATACGCCACGCTATGCCCACGCTGCGCTAGCGCGGCAAGCGCGTCATCCTCGGCATAGTTGACATGCGCTAAGAGGCCCGGCGCGGCCGCCCCCGTCAATTGTTCCAGATATTTCGCCGGCGCGCAGCGCGGCGTGTGCACCTCGTGCCGCCGCAGCGCGCCACGCACCCACTCCGGCAGACGCTCGTGGCCATGTGTGATGAAGCCGATCTCCTCGGGCGTTTCGCACCAATGCATCGTCCAGGGGCGGCCGCGGGCGTGCGCCTCGGCGAGGGCCGCGCGAATCTCGCCCGCCGGCACGCTATACGGCGCGTGCGGCGTGATGCCGACCGTCAACAACATATCTTCCTCGACGGTGTCGAGCGCGGCGCGCAGCTCGGCCTGATTTCGCGGCGGATCGTCCGCGAGCGTCAGCAGCTCGACAAAGCAGACTTTACGGATCGGAATCTCGCGGAGAACGGGCCAATGCAAGTTGAGCCGGGAGATATCTCCAACGCACGTGACGCCGGCGCGGAGCGACTGCCACGCGCCGTCGCGCACGCCCTGCTCTTCTCGGGCGCGCTGACCCGGCGCATCGCGCAGCACGATCAGCGCGCGAATCCAATCCCAAAACGGCGCCGGCCGCAGCCGCCCGCAATAGCCCGTCAGTTCGAGGTGCGTATGCGCGTTGATCAAGCCGGGCAGCACGACGACCTCGCCCAAGTCATAGACCACCGGCGCCAGCGACGGCGGCGCGGCGCCGACGTGGACGATGCGATCGCCGGCGACTTGGAGATAGCCGTCACGAATCGGCGGACGATCCATCGGTAACAGCCAGCGAGCACGCAGCAACATTCGGAAAAGCGTAACCGAAAGCACCGCGCCGCGACCGTCAAACGCGCTGTTTTCGCGTGCGGCGTGATGCTCACGCGCGTTCTGCGCCGCGACACGCGGGGCGCCGACAGCCAGCAAGCCGGCCACGGCCAGACGCGGGCATCAAGCTGAACAGCGCGGAACTCTCAATATCCGCCTATACTTCTCCAATAATAGCGCCGGGGCGTGCGACTTCGTCGCCGGCCGCCCGATGGAGTCTTGGCCATGCTCTCCCAAACCGTCGAGTATGCCCTGCGTGCGATGATCCAAATCGCCGCCGCTGGCACAGACGCTGCGCTCAACAGTGAGACCATCGCCGAGCGCACCAAAGTCCCGCGCGGCTACCTCTCCAAAATCCTGCGCGATCTGGTCGTCGCGAAGCTGGTGCACTCGCAACGCGGCCCCAGCGGCGGCTTTACGCTGGCCCGCGCCGCGTCGGCCATCACGATGCTGGATGTGATCAACGCCGTCGATCCCATTTCGCACATCACCCAATGCCCGCTCGGCAACCCCGCTCACTTGCAGCTCTGCCCGCTGCACCGGCGCCTGGAGGATGCGATCACGCTGATCGAGGGTGAGCACAAGCGCACCACCCTCGCCGAAGTCCTCGAAACCAACACGCGCAGCGGTGTGCATTGTCGCACGCTCACCGCGCCGCCGGGCCGCGGTCCGGGCCGCGCGCCATCGAAGTAGAATTGTTCGGCTGCTCGCAGCTACGATGAACGTCGCCATGAACACCCGTTGGTTTATCACCGGCGTCACCGGGCAACTCGGCGGAACCGTCCTGCCCCATTTGCTGCAAACCGTCAGCGCTCGCGACGTGCTGGCCCTGCAGCGCAGCACCGCGGTGCTGCCTTGTGCGGCGCTGCCTGGCGATCTCGCCCAACCGACGGCCTGGCTCAACGAGCTGTGCGCCTTCCGCCCGACGCACATCCTGCACATGGGCGCGATGACCGCCGTCTCCGACGCCTATGCCACGCCAGAGCTTGCCGAGCAGATCAACCACCACGCCACGCGCCGGCTGGCCGAACTGGCCGCCGACCTGCGCGCCCGATTCGTCTACGTCTCGACCGACATGGTCTTCGCCGGCGACGCCGCCCCTTATGACGAGGCGCACGAGCCGGCGCCGCTCTCGGTCTACGCTCGCACCAAGCTCCGCGGCGAGCGCGCCATCGCCCCAGCGCCGACGGCGTTAATCGTGCGGTTACCCCTGCTCTACGGCTTCCCGGCCAATCGTCGGCGCACCACGTTCGTCCAGCAGATCGAAACGCTCCGGAGTCACACCGCCGGTGAAAGCGTCGTCGCGCTGCGACTCTTCACGGATGAATTCCGCACGCCATTGGCCGTTGCGGATGCGGCCCGCGCTGTCATCGGGTTGGCCCGCTCAGACGCGGCGGGGCTGCTGCACGTCGGCGGTCCCGAGCGGCTCTCGCGCCTCGATCTCGTCCGCCGCGCGGCCGACATTCTGAAGCTCCCGACGCAGGCGATCGAGCCAATCTCGCGCCTTTCCATTCCGGCCACCGAGCCGCGCCCGGCCGACTTATCGCTGAATTCCGCCCGCTTTCTCGCCGACTTCCCGACGCTGCGGCCGCGGCCGCTTTCGCCTGAGACGCTGTCGCAAGAGGCCGCCCGCGCATGAGTGTCGCCGACGATGCCGTACTTCACGTCTTGCGCGACCCGCCGCGGGACGGTCCCACCAACATGGCGCGCGACGAAGTCCTGCTCTATTCCGAGCGGTTGAAACCGGCGGCGCTGCGGCTCTATCGCTGGTCCCCCCCGACGCTGAGCCTTGGTTACTTCCAGCGCGCCGCACTGCTCGACACGCTGCCCCAGCATTTGCGCGCGTTGCCGGTGGTACGCCGGGCGACGGGCGGCGGCGCCATCCTCCATCACGATGAAATCACCTATTCTCTGATGGTTGCAGAGGCAGTACCGGCTGCGCGTCAATCGCCGGTGGCGCTCTATCGATTGGTGCATGCCTGTTGGCGCGACGCGCTCGCCGAGGCCGGCGTCACATGTGAGCTGGCGCCTGAGCATTATCCGCTGCCAACGCCGCGAACCGGTCCCTTCTTCTGTTTCGAGAAACCCGGTCAGACCGACTTGATCATCGGCGATCAGAAGCTGCTGGGCAGCGCGCAGCGGCGGATGCCCGGGCGCGTGCTGCAGCACGGCTCGCTGATCCTGGGGCAGCCGATCGCAGGCCATCCCGGGGCCAACCTCGGCGGCCTGTCGGCTGCTGCACAGTCAGAGCTGGAGGCACATTTTCTTCACAGCCTGGCCCGAGCGCTGGATTTGAGCGTCTCCGCAGCGGCCTGGAGTGACGCAGAATCGGCCGAAGCGGACCTCCGCCGAGAAAAATTCGCTTCGGAAGCATGGACGCTGCGGCTGTAAGCGCCCCGTGCATTACCGGCCGTCGGGTTCGCCGCGCCAGATGTTGTCAGTCCGACGAAATGTCATATTAACTATCTATATAATATGAGCTTATAGATTTCTGCCGTGGGGGGGTTGTAGGGCGTACATCCGGCATGGTTCGAGCCTGCGGCGACTGGCCGCTGTTTGATCGGTGCAGCACGGCGGCGAGTTCATGGATCGATAACTACCTAGGATTTTCACTGAGTCAAAGTTTTGGCAAAGTACCATTGTGTCGTGCGCGCTCACAACGTTATACTCAGACATGTAGTGCCGGGTGTTTGAGTCCCCCCCTTGGACCGTGCGGACCCGGGGTAATTGCTGGTTACACGTATTGGAGAGAGGCGCAATGAAACGTTTTGGCTTGGGTTGTATCTTCGCGGTGGCTGCGCTGGGCATGCCGGCGGTCGCTGCTCCGCTTGGTCTCAGTCTGCTGAGCGCACCGGATATTTTTTCGAGCTTCATCGACGTCAGCTATGACGCCGGGATGGATCACTTCGAGGCGACGGGCTTCGCGCTCACGCTCGAAAACCCGGTGGATACGCTGAATCCGATCACGGGCGGTCTCTTCGAAGTCCATGCCGACGTCGACGAGATGGGCATGCTCATGCATGGCGACGTTGAGATCACCGGCGCGGTCGGCAGCGCGACCTCGCCCCTGCTCTTGGGCATGGTCACCGACTTCGGCTTCCTCAGTGGCGGCAACGACCTGTTTGAGTTTCTGTTCGAAGTTACGGGCGGCTCGCTCGCCGGGCTGTTCGGCGGCAGCGGCGCGACGGTCGGGATCATCCTGAATGCCGGCAACAGCACGTTCACAGGTTCGTTCATGAGCGATTTCGACAATCTGATCGGCGGAGTCGCCGGCACCGGCTCGGGCGTTTCCGACACCGCCCCCATCCCGGAGCCGACGACGCTTCTGCTGGCGGGGCTGCTGGTCCCGTTCGCCCTGCGCCGTCGCTAAGTCTTGTGATTTATTCTGCCTTATGTAAGAGCGTGGCGGCGGCGGGAACTTGCTGTTCCTGCCGCCGAAGCGCCAGCCGGCGAGCCGAACTGGACGCGTGAGCGTGCTGTTCGTCGGCGTGCCGATCGGGCACAGACAGTCAATCGGTAAGACGGCCAATGGGTGGCCGGCAGTGGCCTGTTGTTCAGGGCTCCCCCGCTGTCGCGCCGGCCGTGATTCCTATGTTCGCGCTAGTTATGACAGGTGGTTAACTCCGCCGGATTTCGTTGAATCCGGCTTGGGAGCGGTTGCGGAATCTATTCATAGCGTCCGCTTTTGGTACGTGTGTCCCTTGTGGAGGATTGGTCCATGTTGTCTCAGAAGTTCTCGTTTAGCCGGCTGCTGTGTTGCACAGCCTTGTTGTGCGGCGTCGCACAAGCCGGCCTGGTCGGCGTGACACCTGATTTCCCGTTGCTGGCTTATGACAGCACCGGCGTCACCAATTACAACGCCGCCACCAACGCGTTCACGATCGACGCACAGGCCGTCGCACTGCGCCTGTCGCCCACGACCCCGTCAGCGTTCGTCCTGCCCGGCGGCATCCCGCCGTCGCGCATGGTGCAGATTCGCGCCACGATTGATGAGAGCGGTTCTTTTGTCAGCGGCGCGCCGGGCGACGATTTTGTCGTTATGGGAGAAGTGACGGCCAGCGGAACGCTCTATAGCGGCACGCTGTTGACTGGTGAGATCGTCAGCTTTGGCTTCGAAGAAACCGGCACAACCTTCCTGATCCCAACCGACTTATTCGATTTCCGCATCCAAATCACCGGCGGCGCGCTCGCCCCGCTCTATAGCGGCCGCGACATCGCGATGACCGTCACCGTCGAAATGTCGACGTTCAACAACGACTTCAACGTCGACTTCACCGGTGGCGCCAAGGGCAACATCGGCGGGCTGGACGCGATCTGCGCCCTCAGCGTGGAGGCCCAGACCTGCATCCTGCCGGGCGCTCCGCCCCCGCCGCCGACCGACAACTGCCGCGGCCGCGTGCAATCGCTCACCATGCGCTATACCGGCGACGGCTGCGCCGCGACCGAACATTCGCAAGGCTCCGGCCGCGTCTCCTGCGGCGGCGATCCGCAAGACGCCCCGACCGTCCGCATCAAGGCCACGAACCGCTCGAACCCGGATGACCCGGCCGCCCGCGTCTGGTTCAACGGCACGGTCAATCTCGGCGAAACCTTCGTGATCTCGGCCAGCGCCGGCGGCGCGTCGGTCCTCTCCGACGACACCTACATTTTCATCTTCAATGAGCAGGGCTGCCAATTGCAGTGCGTTCGCTTCCGCTCGAATTGCTGCGAGCCGCTCAATGTCGGCGATCAGTTCGGCGCGTCGTTGCTCATCACAATTCGCTCGACTGAGGGCGGCGAAGTCACCCTGCCGGAAGACCCGGAGCCGGGCACCGTCTGCCTGCCGTTCATTCCGTTGCCGGAAGACGATAACTGCCGTGGCCGCGTCAAGAAGCTCGAGCTTCAGTACACCGGCGATGACTGCAATGCGACGATGCACATGCAGGCGAGCGGCTCGGTCACGTGCAACGGCGACCCGCAGGGCGCGCCGTTCGTTCACATCATCGTCAGCAACCGCTCGAATCCGTGGGATCCGACCGCGCGCGTCTGGTTTGAGGGCGACGTCGCGCTCGGCGGCATCTTCGAGGCGACCGCGACCGCCGGCGGCACGACCCAGTTTGGCGACAACACCTGGGTCTTTGTGATCGCCGCCGATTGCACCATCCTGCAGACGGTCAAGTTCGTCACCAACTGCTGCCAGCCGCTCAATGTCGGCAATCAGTTCGGCAGCGTGCGCGTGGTCGGCCTTGACAATACGCAGGGCGGCTCGTTCATGCTCGGCGCGGATGTCCTGATCACCTACACCGTCCGCAACGGCTCGACCGTCTCCCAAACCGATGTGGTCGTCACCGACAACTTCGGCGAAGTGCCGGGCAGCCCGATCAGCAGCATCCCGGCCGGCGGCAGCGTCACGCTCACCCGTACGATCCGCCTGCTGGGCGAGACCACGGTCACCGTCAACGCCGTCGGCGATCTCGGCCCGAACGTCGAGTGCACCGCCAGCGCGACCGCGACGGTCGACGCCGAAGAGCCGCCCCCGCCGCCGCCGCAGGAGATCGGCGACGACGGCTGCACGCCGGGCTACTGGAAGAATCACCTTAATCGCTGGGTCGGCTATCGCCCGACCGACAGCTTCAACGAGACGTTCGGCGTCGTTGCGTTCACGCCGGACATCACGCTGAACGATGCGATTCGTCGTCGTGGCGGCGGGATCAACGCGCTGGCGCGTCACGCGACGGCGGCGTTGCTCAACGCGGCGCATCCGGATGTCGATTACGCCCTGACCGAGGCGCAGATCCTTCAGCTTGTGCAGAGCGCGGTGGGTGCGCGCAGCCGCACGGAGCAGGCCAAGAACACGCTGGCCGACTTCAACGAGGCGGGTTGCCCGCTCTCGGGCAGTCGGGCGGAGCGTGACTAGTCGCACCCCGACGGCGCCGGTTTAGGCCGGGCTAGATAACCCCCCAGCGAACCGCGGGCAATCCAATGTCCGCGGTTCGCTTCATTTGGTGGCTGGGGTTGGTCGCCGAACTCGCCCGGTAGGGCGCACGGTGGTTGCCAGGGCCTTTCAGACCCTGGCCTTCGGCCACCCCCAACCATCGCCCGCAGAGCCAACGCAGCGCTCGTGCACCTCCGGGAGAGGACGGCGTTATCCAAGCGAAGGCGGCCAGCGCTATGAATCCGAACGTTCGGAATGAAAAGCTCGCTACAAACATTACGCCGGCCCGCGCGATCCGCGGCGATCGTGGCCGCTCCCACGCCAGGCCGCGGCCCGCTACTATGCGGGCTGGCGTTTCGCCGGGCGCGATGGGCTTATGCCGACATTTGACTGGGAACAAGTTGTGCGCACCGTGCAGGCGGACCGCCCCGACCTGTACCGCTCATGGTTTGAGCAACTTCCGACGGCTATTCCCGATCGCGGCGAGCTGCGCGTGCGCACCGGCGACCCGGCTCAGGCGCACTATCTGAATGAGCATTGCCGGCCCGCCTTTCATCAGGCGGCGATGAAGGTCTCGGGCCATATGCTCTCGGTGCGCTTCGTCACGCCCGCCGATGATGACGCCGCGATCACGTCCTTCGACGAACCAAGCTGGTCGCAGACGCCGCTCAACGCCGACAATACCTTCGAAGAGTTTGTCGTCGGCCCGTCGAACCGGCTCGCCTATGCCGCCTGTCGCGGCATCGCCAGCCAGCCGGGCGACGTTTACAACCCGCTCTTTGTGCATGGCGTCAGCGGCGTCGGCAAGACGCACCTGCTGCAGGCCACCTGCAGCGAATTGCTGCGCCGTATGGCGGATATTCGCGTCGTGTACCTCAGCGCGGAGACGTTCGTCAACGAGTTCATCCGCGGCATCGAGACCAACCAACTCGCGCGCTTCCGCGAACACGTGCGTCGTTGCGACGTGCTGGCGATCGACGACATCCAATTCATTCACGACCGCGAATCAAGCCAGGAAGAGCTTTTTCACACGTTCAACGCGCTCCACCAGAATCGCAAACAACTGTTGCTCTCCGCCGACAACGCCCCCAACCAGATCCCCACGCTCGAAGAGCGCCTCGTCAGCCGCTTCAATTGGGGCCTCGTCGCGCAACTCGACCCGCCCAACCGCGAGACGCGCCAGGCGATCCTGCAGCGCAAAGCCCGACTCCGCGGCGTCGACGTGCCGGGAGAAGTGCTCGACTTCATCGCCGAGCGGCTGGAGCAGAACATCCGCGTGCTCGAAGGGGCGCTGACCAAGTTGATCTCGGCCTGCAAGCTGGGCGGCAAACCGATGAACCTCGACACGGCGCGCGAGGCGATCGCCAGTTACGACAATCGCCGCGAACAGCGCCCGCTCAAGGTCTCCGACATTCTCGAAATCGTCTCGATGCACTTCGGCGTGAAGCTGCATGACATCACCGGGCGGAAGCGCAATCGGTCGATCGCGTTTCCCCGGCATCTGGCCATGTATTTGGCGCGCCGGCTGACGCCGCTGAGCCTCGAAGAGGTCGGCGGGCACATTGGCGGTCGGGATCACTCGACCGTGCTGCATGCGGAGCAACTCATCGAACGCCGCCGCCAGACCGACGCCGAGTTGGCGGAGCTGATTTCACAATTGACAAAGCGCTTGATGGCGCGTGTCTAATGTCGGCCAGTCCGCTGTCAGCGGCGGGGAGTTATTGTCAGGCATTGCCGAAGGACGGGCCGCATCCGCGGGGGGCGGGGCGTCATGTCAGTTGCGTCGGGCCGTCAGGCCGCGCCAATGACGGCGCATCGATATCATAACTTGCTTTTTGATATGGCTTTAGAACATATTAACGAACTGTTAACAGACCTGACAGAGCCTATGGGGACGACGATTATCTATTACTTTCGTAACCAAGTCCTCATAGCTGTGTCTACCCCGTTGCCCAACAACCGCGTCGCGAGATTTGTGCGGCGGACTCGTCCCGCACCGATATACTGATCGTGGCGTTTGTGGTGGTCGGGCGTTGGGTGAGCTGCCTGGCTCTCCGCGCTCGCAAGAATCGGCGTGGCCGGCGTTCGGCACATTGACCGCCGGCATGTTCTAACTAAGGCCTAGCGGCATAGTTGCGCCGCCTCGGCGAAATAAAATGGCCAGCATTGCGGAGTCGTCAGCCCATGCGAGCCGCGCGTAACTACCTGTTGTCTGCAGCACCTAGCGTGTTCTTGCGCTTTGTCGGCCATCGCCTGCGCAGATTTTTGTTTGGCCCGTTGCTCCTGTTGGTCGGGCTTAAGCTCACCACAGGTTGCGGCTTTGCGTTGCCCTCGCCCGAAGAATTTCTAAACGGCCTCAACTTCCTGATCCTCGAACCCAACGTCAGTTGCGCGCAGTTGCGCGCGGGCTTTGGCCTGACCGATCGCTATCCGCTGGCGGAGACCCCGCGCGGCGTGGGGCTGGAGTATGAGGAGCACTTTGTGCACGCCGGTGATGGCGTGCATCTGCGGGTCTGGTACCTCCCGACGAAGTTGGATCGCGGCGCCGTGATCGTCTCCCAGGGTACCGCCGGCACGATGCCCTGCTACCTCTTCACCGGCAAATTGCTCGCCGATAGCGGCTGGACCGTCGTGATGTATGAATATCACGGCTATGGCAGCAGCGGCGGCAGCCCATCGATGCTGACGCTGCGCGGCGACCTTGAAACCGTGCTCGATTGGACGCTGGCACGCACCGGCCGTTCGCAGGTTTCGCTGCTGGGTATTTCGCTGGGCACGTTGCCGTCGATCGCGCTGGGGGCGAAGCGGCCCGAGGCGGTCAATGCCCTTGTCCTTGATTCACCTGTAGCGATCAGCCGGGAACTGTCGCGGCTGAGCTTCTTGTTCGGCGGGCGTGAGCAGGGCTATCTGCCCTATCTGGGTGAAGATCTCAATAGCGAGGCGCTGATCCAGGAGGTCTTTCAGCCCAAGCTGATGCTGCTGCATGACGAGGACATCGTGACTCCGCCCGCGACGATCGAGCACTTGTTCGAGCTAGCGCCCGAGCCGAAGGAGCTGGTGCGCTTCCCCTATCTGCCGCACGCGTTCGGCCAATACTACATGACCGACCTCTTCGCCTATCACGTCGACACGTTCTTGTCGTCGGTGTGGACGAAGCAGCCGGCCGCGCCGGCGATCGCCCGCTGAGCAGCCGCGCCGCGCGCACTTTGCCCGCCGTCACGCCCTCACGTACTATCTCGCGCCATGCTGCCAGTCGTTTTCACCGTACCGTGGATCAACTACGACATTCCCGGATACGGGCTGATGCTCATGATCGGGTTTCTGCTCACGACCGCGTGGGCGACCCGCCGCACGTCTCGCTCCGGCGGCGACCCGGATGTCATCCTTAACTGTGCCTTCATCGCGCTGCTCGGCGGCGTGGTGGGCGGCCGCGCGATGTACGTCCTTCATAACCTGGATGAGTTTATCAATCGCGTCAGCATCATCGACGTGGTCTGGGGCATGATCGACGTTCGCAAGGGCGGACTGGAGGTCTATGGCGGCGTGATCCTCGCGACGATCGTGGCGGTGATCTATCTGCGGCTCTGGGGCTACTCGGTCCGCTGGTATCTCGACATCATCGCGCCCTCGCTGGCGCTGGGCATGGCGATCGGTCGGCTTGGCTGCTTCCTGAACAGTTGCTGCTGGGGCGGCGTGTGCGACCTGCCCTGGGCGATGCAATTTCCTTATGGCAGCGGCCCAGCGCGGGTGCACTGGGAGCAGCGTGTGCCGGCGGCGGCGCTGCCGGCGGAGTTGATTGCGTATCTGCCCAATGGTCAGGCGCTGCCCGTGCCGCGCGAGAGCTTCCGCCAGCTTGAGGCGATGGCGAAATCTGAAGAGTCGCTCGGGCAGCGCATTCGCGAGTTGGACGAGAAAATCGCCGCAGCGACCGGCACGCCGCGTGATCGACTGGTCCGGCAAAAGCAGCACGCGGAAAGCCGGCTGAAAGCGTCTCAGCAGGAGGGGCGCGAGGTGCGGGCCGCGCTGGCGAAATTTCGCAAGACTCCGGCGGAACTGGCCGCGTTGGCCCACCGCTTTCCCTCGGCGCGGGTGCACCCGGCGCAGCTTTATTCCTTTCTCACGCTCGGATTGATCGCGCTGCTGCTCAGCCAGCTCTACTGGCGTCGGTCGCACGATGGCGAAGTGATCGCACTCTTCTTCATCCTCGAGCCGGTCTCGCGCTGGCTACTTGAGGTGATCCGCGCGGACAACCCGGTCGATACGTTCGGCAGCCTTTTCACGATTTCTCAAGGCATCGCGATGACGATGTTTCTGCTCGGCTGCACCGGCTATTACCTGGTGCTGCAGATGCCGCGGCGCTCGCCGCGTGCGCAGATTTGGGTGCCGCCGCCGGAAGCGTCGGCGGCTACGCCGGCGACTTCGTGATGCTCAGCGTGTTGTCGCGGGCCAGGCGATAGTGGAGCAAGCTCGCGGGGCCTGGGCCTTCACAGAAGAAGCTGCGCACCGGGCCGAAGCAGCGTTGCAGTTCGGCCGGCTCGCAGACAGGCAGGAACGTGCGCAGCACGCGCGGGTCATAGAAGCGGAAGAAGTGCCGCCGGCGCTGCGGATCGCGCACGATCGTCAACGTGCGGAAGTGCTTGCGAACTTCCGCCGGCGGTGCGCTCGATTCCAGCAGCACGCCGATGCTGCGCCCCCATTCGCCGCACCACCACGCGAAGAATGGCCCGCCCGGCTCGACCGCGATCAGGTGGGGCGCGACGCTCGCGACCATTTCGCCCAGTTCACCGCTAAAGAGCGATTCACACGCCAGCCCGGCGCGACGAGCGCGGTGGGGTGCGGTGGCCTCTCGGGCGGCGTCGGCCAGAGCATAGAGCGTGTGGCCGGGGGTCAACAGACGCAGCAGACGCGCCGGCAGTGGCGAAACGTTGGCAGCGGTGTTGGGCGGTGGTGGAGTGGGCATGGGCATGGCTCGGTGCGTTTACTCCAAAGCTGCGGCAGTTGTCCTGTAGCGTCGCCCTCCGTGGCCGATGGCGTTTTCTTGGCCGGTCATCTTGCTGGCCAGCGGCGAATCACAGGCAGCGGACGTTCAGCCGCCTGACGGAAAACCACGCACAGTCAGAAACGGCGGGCGCGGGCGCGTCCAGGTCGTGCCGAATTTCTCCTCACAGAATTTTTCGACGCGCGCATAGCCCCCGTCGTCCACGATCGCGTTGTCCTGCAGCATCGTCTGATCGGGAAACGCCCGGCATAGCGCCGCAATGATGTCCAACCGCACCGACCGCCGCAGCGCGCCCGGGATTTCGATGACCAGGTCCGTGCGCAGCTCGGCGGCGAGCGCCCGCAGAGCGGCGTCGGTGGCGACGTGACCGAGCGTCTCGGCCAGCTCGGCCTTTGCTCTGGGTTGGTCGGCCTGTGTGAATTCACGGATCAGCGCCTGCTCGATCTCGGCTTCGCCCAGGGCGGCGCGGGCGATGCGGGCCGCGCGCGAATGGGCCTGCTGCGGCGCGCGGCAGAGCGTCAGCAGTTCCGCCGCTTTTTCGCGCGGCTTGGCCTTGGCGATGACGAGAAACGCCGCTTCGCCAGGGTTGGCCAGCGCGTATTGCGTCAGCACCGCGCGATGCGGAGCCAGGCTTTCGGCCGGCGTCTCGTGGACGAGCGTCTCGAGCACGAAGTCGCGCACCTCGGGCGCGCTGCTCAGTCCGGACTCAATCAGCGCCGCGACGACGACCGGCTCACGAATGAGCCGCGCGCCGCGCGGATGCAGCGGATCGGCGGCGCGCCCGATCGCGGCCAGCAACTGCGCGCTGGCCAGCCCCGCCGGCGGACGCTCGGTCTGCATGACCGTGGCGAGGCGGCGGATCGCGCCGGCATCGACGCGCCCGCTAGCTAGAAACTCCTCCGCGCGCCCGCGATATTTCTCTCCGCGACGAAAGCGGGCGATCTGCTCTTCCACTTGTTGCATCATGGCGTTGTCGTCCTGAGGCTGCGTCTGCGGCGCCCGCGCGGGCGGGCCGGCGTCGGCGCAGCCCGTCAGCGCGAGCAGCGTCGCACCCAACAGCGTTATCTTCGCGAAACCGTGTCCCATTGGTTCTGGTTGCCTGCTTCATAGCGCTTCGGCAGCGGCTTAAAGCGAATTTCCGTGCCCGTGCGACCGATCGAATGGTGCATCAGGTTCAGCACGGCGTTGAGATCATCCCAACTCAGCAGCGAGTGCGCGCACTCGTGGCCGATCGTCTCGCGTTCCTTGGCCTCGGTCTTGCCCTGCTCGGCGACGAAGATCGGATTGCCGCTCAACCCGCTCAGCGGAAAGAGCAGCCCCTCGCCCGCCGCGTGATCGTTCGCAAGCGGCGCGGCCAGCGTGACAGTCGTGCCCGCCGTGCTCGCGATGGTCACGCGCTCGGCGGTCGCGCCGGCGCCCACCTCGTAGCTGCTGCCCGGCAGGATGAATTGCATCGAATCGGCATAGGCGTCGCGCAGGTCGATCGTCGTATCGCCGGCCGCGGCGGCATTCTTGAGATAAAAAATCCACGCGAGGTCTTTGACGATGACGACTTTCTGCCCGGCCGGGTTGAAGGCGTCGCGGATCGCCTGCTCTTCATTGGACGTGCCGCCGGGGTCAAGCTCCAGCCGCCCGTTGCCGTTGAGATCGTAGCGCACGTCGAGCGCGCCGCCCGTGGCCGAGTGATCGGTCAGGTCGATGCTCGCGACGGCGGGCTTGTACCACTCGTTGATCACGGTTTCGGCGGCGGCGACGTCGAAGTTGGGCCGGGTGAGCGTCGTAGCGGCGACCGTGCTGTCGTAGATTTTCGCCACGGTCGCCCGGACCGCCTTCTCTTTGTAGACATTCACCGCGATCGTCGCACAGATCGGCCCGGCGGCATCGTTGCACCGCGCATGCAGGTCGGTCTCGGCCTTGTCCTGCGCTTTTCCGTTGACCTGTAGATCAAAGGCTGCCGACGCCGGGCCAGGCGTGGTCGCGTCGGCGATGGCGTTGTTCGCGGGCGTGAAGTGCAACACTTCGCCGGTCGCGCCGCCCTGAATCGTAACGCGCACGAACGTGTGATCGTTGCGCTTCACCGAGACGTGATGTTTCACACCGGCCGCGTTGTCCATGTTGTCATAGCCGTAGCGCTGACTGGCCGATTTCGAGAACGTGACCTTGATGACGGTCAGCCGGTGCGTCACCGGCGGCAGCGGCCCGCCCCCGCCGGAGGGCGTGAAGACAAGCTGGATCTCCTCCGCATCGCGAGCCGCGCTGAAATTGGGGCCGGCGTTGACGGTCACGCTCTGTGAATTCGCGTTGGTAAGCGTGATTTTGGCGCTGGTGGTGCTCCATTGATAGGTTCCCGTCGCACCCAATGAAGGAACGGCCTTGAGTTGCAGCCGGCCGGTGACGGGCATGACCGCAGGCGGATTGGAGACGCCGTCCGCCGCGCGAATGCGCACGCTGGCCGCGGCCAATGTGAGCGTGGCGACGTGTGAGCCTTGATGCAGTTCCTGAGACACGTGGTTGGAGACGTAACCCGCGCGCCCCGCCTCGATCCGATACGTCCCGGTCGGAATGCCAATGAAATGAGCATTTCCGGCGGCGTCGGTCGGGGCCTGCTCGGAGTGGGGGCCGCTGAGACGCACGCTCGCGCCGGCGATGGGCTGGTTCGTGTCGCGGTCGCGCACGGTCACACGCAGCTCGACCTCGGCGGTGAGGCGCAAATGGGCGGTCTGCGTCGACAGCGGCACGACCACGGCGGTCGTGGTCTCGGTCGTGTGGTTATCCTTCGCGGCGGTGACCTGGTAGGTGTTTTCGTCGAGACAACGAAACGTGACCCGGCCTTGCCGGTCGGTCACGCCGGATTGAAGCGGCGTGACGTTCGCGCCGCCGAGCGGGCTGGAGCTGACCACGGCGGCGAGCGAGACGACCGCGCCTTCGAGCGGCGCGCCGTCGTTGACGCGCGTGACATCGACGATGAGATCGCCGCCGAGGGCGCCAGGGCATTGTTGGCCAGGGGCGTCGATCGGCTTGCTGCCGCCTGACGTGGGCGGGCGCGGCGCCAGCCGGCGCAGCGCGTCCTGATAGGCGGCCATCCATTGGCGGCGATACTCATAGTCTTCCGGCGCCATCGTCAACTGGCGACGATTCAACTCCGGGTTGCTCGCCCACAGTTGCTCATTCGCGGATTGCACCGCGGCCGGGTTGAGGGGGCGTTGCGCTCTCACGATCGAGCCGTCTCCGGCGTGCCAAACATGATGTGCTCTTCGATTCGTGCTAATCTGTCGCGGCCGGAGACGAGCGGCTCCGACAGGATCGGCCCGGCCCAGGGCGTCTTGGAGCTGACGTCAAAATCCTCGCCCAACACGAGCAACAGCTCGATGAAGCGGGCGACCTCGTTCTCAAGCGTAATGTGATACTTCGCGGCTTTCTGCATGCTGCGCTCGATGAACTGCGTCGCGCCCTTCTCGCCAAGCGCGCGATGTTCTGCGGGATATTCCGTGCGGATGTGAGCGTGCATTTCGGCCACGAAGCGCTCCCGCTGCTGCTGGGCGAAGGCTCTCAGATGTTCGGCTCTCATCGAGAAACCATCAGGCATGGGTTAGTTCTCACATCCGCCGACGCGCGCGGCCTGAAACATCCTGTAGCGTCGGCCCTCCGTGGCCGACGGCGAACCCGCACAATTCCGTTGATGGCAAACGAGCGCGCGGCGCTCGAGGTCAGTACAGGCATGCTCCCAGGCCGGAATTTTTCGTCTCACAGCGCCACCATGTTGATCATGACAACTCGCCAGCTACGCCCCTTCATTCGCCGGGAAGAAACAGGGCCTGGCCCGTCGTCTTGTCCACCTGCACCGCATGCTTGCCGCCGGGCACGGGAAATTCGCCTTTGCGGTCAAACCACACCAGCCAATGGCTCTCCGATGAATCGGCGTCGGAAAGCTCCACGTTGTAATCATTCGGCGCAAAGCCTCTCTCCTGGTGCGCCTGATGGGCGATTGTCAGGGCTTGTTCCCGGCTGACCATCGTGGTTCCTTTCGATTGCGTCGTGCAGCAGCTCGTTGCCACAAAGAGCGGCCACACGCCGCAGCACAACAACCATGCCATCCGCATCGAAGGCGCACTATGAACACCTGTTCGCGCGTAATTGCTGATCGTCTCGAGTAATGGCGTTGCGGATCGCCGGCTTGTCCGCCTCGGCGGCAGACCGCAGCAAGCGCTCGCGACAGGTTTTCCCGACGCGATACGCGCGGCATTCGCTTTGCCGCAGGAATTCCGCATAGCCGTCGCCGCCGACCGGCAATTGTCCATCGGGCACGCCTTGGCAGAGGTTTTGTCCATAGCGCCCTTCCCAATCCGCAATGTGCGATTCTTCGTGGGCCTGCGTGCATTGTCGGTCAGGCCCGGTGTTGTTGTTCTGCACGACAAGCCGGCCGGCCCGGCAGACGATGCTGTTCATGCCGGCGTCGATCGGCGTGGGCGTGCCCCGCACTTCTTGCGGCATCGGCGTCGGCGTTCCGGCGGCCGCGCCCATCGCAGCGCATTGCGGACAGATCTCGACGAGCGCCTGCCCGGCCGCCGCGGCGTCGGTGAGCGCTCGCGCGATCGATCCGGCCTGTTGCTGCTCCGCCACTTGCTGCGGATCGACCGTCGCCGCCCCTCCTTCGGCCGGGCCGCCGCCGTCATCGCCGATGATGACGGTTTGCACGCCCATGGCGATCGGGTCTTCGCCGCCGCTGGCTTCGAAGACCTTGTCGTTCTGCCGCGCGGCGGGCAGATTGTTGATGAAGACGGACTTGCTGCCGCGCGTGACGAAGCCCGGCCCGTGCGGCGCGCCCGCCGGCGAGGGCATCGAACAGATGTGCTGATCGGCACAGCCGGCGGCGGCGGCAAAGATGGCGCTGGCGCTGGCGGCGGCCGCAGCCTGGATCCCCTTGGTGAACGCGGTCGTCGCCGGCGCCATGCCGCCCGGAACCGCCGACGCGGTCGTCCACGTCGCGGCGAGCGTAACCGCCGTCGATCCGAGCGTCGCGAGCGCCGTGGCCGAAGCCGAGGCCGCCGCGGGAGAACCGTTCGCGGCGGCTTGTCCGCCCATCACGCCCAATTTCGCCATCATCTGAGCCAGATCGGCGGCGGAATCGGCAGGCGTCATCTGCGGCTTGGAGAGGAAACTCTTCACCGCGTTCGACGCGTCCTCCACGGCGCTGGCCATCCCCGCCGGCAGCGCCCGCCACGCCGGCAGAAAGCCGATCTGCACGTCGGCGCTGCCCGGCCCAGGTGAGAGCGGCGGTGCGCCGTGACCGGTCTGCGAAGTTTGTACCGCGGCGGCGGGCATGCACGGTTCTCCACACGCGGCGCGCCATGCGCCGCAACACACACACGAAAAACATCCCACAAACACCAACCGCCTGCGCCGACCGACGGCCGCTGTCACGCTTACTCGTCGTTTCGTGCGCCGTGCGCTCGTCGTGCAGCACAGGCTAACTTTTCGGGGTCGGCGATGCTCTCGTGCCTTCTCGTAATCACGAAAGCGACTATTCGTTGAGGTACGCACGGGCCGGAGGCCCATGCTACCCTCGATTCCAACACGATAAATTGAGCGTGACGGCACGCGCGCCGCGCGCTCGAAACGCCGCGTCAGCCGATGCGCTCCCACGCATCTTTGTCGAGCCGCGGGAAGCAAATCTGGCACGTGCCCTGCGTCGGCACGTGCACGTGCGCCATCCCGTTCGCATCGAGCGCGCCGGTGAGCTTGCGGCCCTCCGGCGTGAGGATTTCGAACGGCTCATAGGGCCACGGCTGGCCGGCCTCGTCGACCATCTCGATTTCGATCCAACTGGTTTTCTTGCGCTCTTCGGGCGGCGGCGGCTCGGACCGCTCCACCGTTCGGTTGTAGGTCTTGTCTTGACCGTACTCGATCTCCTCGGCGACGAGCGGCGCCTCCGGGTCGGGCGTGGCGACGAGCGTGCCGCTGTCGGCGCTGCCGCCGCTGTTGATCTTGACCTGCGTGCCGACGATCGTGACGCCGCTCGAATCGATCTTGACGAAGTTGCCGCCGCACTTGAGCGTGATGCCGGTGGCCGACTCGATGACGATCTTGCCCTTGGCGTTGAGGTAGTGGTCGCCTTTGACGTCGGCGGAGACGTTGCCGGTGATGGTTTCGCCGCGATCGCCCTTGATCTGGACGAGGACTTTGCCGCCGATTTTCACCTTCTGATCGAGCGTCACCTCGACATGCTCATTCTGCTTGACGTGCTTGTGGATGTTGCGCTCTACGATCATATGCTCGTCGCGCTCGACGATCTCGACCTTGTCCCGCTTGGTGCGCAGGTGAAAATCGCGCATGGCGTGCAGGAGGAACTGCTCGTTGTCCTTCAGGTCTTCGAAGCGGATTTCGTTGCCGCCGGCGCCGCCCTTGCTGCTGCGTGACTTGATCGAGCTGCGCGTCTTGTTGTCGGGCAGGGCATAGCCGGGCATGTGGTCGGCGTTGTAGACGCGGCCGACGATGATGGGCCGGTCGGGATTGCCCTCGAGAAAATCAACGATGACTTCCTGGCCGACGCGCGGCAGGAACAGCGCGCCATAGCCCCCGCCGGCCATGCTCTGGCTGACGCGAATCCAGCAGGAGCTGTTCTCGTTGTAAACGCCTTCGCGATCCCAGTGAAACTGCGCCTTCACCCGGCCGAACTTGTCAGTGTAGATTTCCTCCCCCTGTGGGCCGACCACGATCGCCGTCTGGGAGCCGTGCACGACAGGCCGTGGCGTTTTGAGCGGCGGGCGAAAGGGGATTTTGGCGTCGATCAACGTGACGGTCGGCTGATAGTCGAACTCGACGCCGATGGCTTCGGCGCGGAGCGAGCCGCCCTGTTTGGCGCGATGCTCGATCGTGAGCACGACATAGTCGCGATTGAAGTCAGGATAGGTCGGGTGATCGACGATCGTGAGCCGATAGCCGGCCTGCAAAATGCGGCAGCGCGTCTGCATGTCGAATTGCCGCATGCGCGCGGTCTGCTCTTCGAGGCGCAGCTGCGCGTAGCGGTTGCCCTCTTGGCGCGTGGTGAAGTGGTCAGGATAGTTGCTCCATTCAAGCTGTGAGAACTCCTTGGCTGCCAGGCGCGTCGTCAGGTCCAGCTCCGGATCCTGAAAATTGAAATCATCCAGGCACACGGCGCCATACTGAATCTGCTTGGCGCCGGTCATGCGATAGACCATGTCCTCATAGACGGGCGGATCGCCGCCGTCGAGCGCGCGATAGCGGAACGTGTCCTTCGCGGGGTTTTGCGCATGCGCGCTCGGGTCGTTGCCGATCACCATCTTGTGGCCCTCTTCGCTGTGCTCGAAGAAATAGAAGATGCCCTCTTCCTCCATCAGCCGCGAGATGAACGCGAAATCAGTCTCGCGATACTGCACGACATAGTCGCGCGGCTGATATTGACCAGGCTGCTTCAACGCCCAGCGGATGTGATCGGCGCTCATGCCGGCGTCGGCAAAGACTTTCTTGATGATCCCCGGGACGCTCATGTCTTCGCAGTTGTGCTGCTGAAAGATGCGACAGGCCTGCCGGCGGGTCAACAGCCAATGCTTAGGAACCAGCTCGACCGCGTATAAAGCCTGGTTGACGGCGTCGCCAAGCCGCTCGAAGCGGCGGATCATGCCGTTGATGCAGCGTTCGCCGTGCATGCCGAGCAGGCGCAGCCGGCCGTGCTTGCCGACCTGTTCCTCCAATGAGATCGCGGGCAGCTCAGAGGTCAATACAAGTCGGAACGCGAACAGCTCGCTGATCGCCTCGCGGCCCTCCAGCTCGACGACGCGGAGATCCTCAGGGGTCAGCGTGTCTGTTTGAAACGTAAGGGCCGCGACATTGGCCGCGACGCCTGTAGTCGTAGGCATTTACGCAAACTCCTGCAACCGACCCGGCCGCGCAAGCGCCGACCAGCGTCTGACGAACCACGCGCAACCGCCCGCCAACGATCGGATGATCAGTGTATCCGAGCGGCGGCGGCCCGCGCGACCGCGATGACGACGCGCGGCGTAAACACTCTTCCAGGAATAGTCAGATGGAGCGTGAGGCTGAAAACGCTCAAGGCACCCCGGCTCGGTGAACCCGGCGCTCGGGCGCTGATCGAAAGAATCCAACAGATCATAGGCACGTCGCCACGCCCGCGTCAATCGGGCCGGGCCTAGTTCTCGCATCGGCGGCTGGTCAAACGCAGTTATGCTGGTCGCGTACTAACCCGGTGGAAACAGGCTTCCAGCCTCTTTCGGACCGGCAGGATGCCTGTCCCCCCCCGCGCTTCTGGGCGATTGCTGAACATCCGCGCCCGGCTGAGTGCCCCATGCGCGATCAAGTACACTGCGACGATGCCCAAGTCGCTCTATGTGATCGACGGTCACGCGCAGATCTACCGCGCGTACTACGCCCCATTCGGCAGCCTCACGTCACCCTCGGGCGAGCCGACCCGCGCGACGCACGTCTTTTCGCAAATGCTGCTCAACATGCTTCGTGATAAGAAGCCGGACTACTTGCTCGTCACGCTCGATGCCGATGAGAGCCAGGTCTTTCGGCGGACGATCGATCCGGAATACAAGGCCCACCGCGAGCCTGCCCCGGAAGACTTCCCGATCCAGGAGCGGCGGATCATCGAGATTCTGCAGGCCGCGCGTGTGCCGCTGCTCGCGCTCGCGGGGTATGAGGCCGACGACGTGATGGCGACGCTGGCGAACCGGCTGGCCGGTCCCGACCTGCACGTCTATCTGGTCAGCAAAGACAAAGACCTCGATCAGGTGCTCGGCGAGCATGTCTCACTCTACGATCCCGGCAAGGACGAGATCATCACGCCCGGCCGGCTCTTCGAAGCGAAGGGCTGGACGCCCGCGCAAGCGATCGATGCGCAGACCCTCATCGGCGATAGCGTCGATAACGTGCGCGGCGTCGAGGGCATCGGACCGAAGACCGCCGCCAAGCTGCTGCAAAAGTACGGCAGCGCCGCCGCGGTGGTTGCCCACGCCGACGAACTGACTCCCAAGCTGCGCGACAACGTGCGCGCCTTTGCGTCGCGACTAGAGCTGACGCGGCAACTCGTCACGCTCGTGCGGGATGTGCCGATCGAGTTTGATCTCGGCACGGCGGAAATCACGCGGTTTGATTGGAACGCGGCGGCGGCGATCTTCCGACAGCTCGGCTTTCGCCGGCTGACGGAACAGGCGGAGGCCGTCGCCGGCGCTTCCCCGGGCGAAGCCGACACGAACGCAGCCGCCGAAGTTCCAGCCGAACCCAAAACGGCCGGCGCCCCGCGGCGGCCCGCGCCGGCTGCGAAAAAACCCGCCCGCGTCACACAAGGCTCGTTCCTTTTTGACCCGCCGCCCGGCGCCGGCTCAGCCGCCGAACCCGATTCGGCGGCCGCTGCGACGAACCCCGCCGCGCCCGACTCGCCACCATCCGCCTCCGGCTCAAGCGGCGTCACCAACGAGATGGCAGATGCGAGTGACAGTGGCGAACCCGGCCCGGATGTTTCGCGCGGCAGCGCGCTGGCGCGCATGCACATTCCGGCTGAATTCGCCGATGGGCTGAGCATGCCCGACGGCGGCGAATACAAACTCATCAACTCCGCGGAGGAGTTCGACGCGCTCATCGCGCGCCTCGCCGAACAGCCCGAATTCGCCGTCGATACCGAGACGACCGGCACCAACCCGATCGATGCCGAACTCGTCGGCGTCGCGCTGGCGTGGGAGGTCGGCTGCGGCTATTACGTGCCGACCCGCTCGGTCTTTGGCGCTGTATTGCCGCTGGAACTCCTGCAGCAACGGCTCGGACCGCTGCTGGCCGACCCGCGCCGCCGAAAAATCGGCCACAACATCAAATACGATCTGCAAATCCTCAGCCGGCACGGCCTGGCCGTTGCCGGACCGCTCTTCGACACGATGATCGCCGCCTTCGCACTCGACCCGACGCGCACGTCCTATGGCATGGATGCGCTTGTCCACGCGCTGCTGCGCCATCGGATGATTCCGATCACCGATCTGATCGGCCGCGGGCGCGATCAGATCCGCCTCGATCAGGCCCCGCTCGAGCATGTCGCCGAGTATTCCGCCGAGGACGCCGACTATACCTGGCGCATGAAGCAGCTCTTCGAGCCGCACCTGGCCGCCGCCGGCGTCGAGCGGCTCTTCTACGACACCGAGATGCCGCTCGTGCGCGTACTGACCGCGATGGAGTCGAACGGCATCGCGATCGATAGCGGCTTTCTGCGCGAGGTCGGCGGGCGGCTCCAACAGCGCACCGCCGCGATCGTTGATGAGGTCCATGCGCTCGTGCAGACGCCGTTCAATCTCGACTCACCCAAGCAGCTCGCCGACGTGCTCTTCAACAAGCTGCAACTGCGGGTCGTGCGGCGGACGAAGACCGGCCCCTCGACTGACGCCGAGACGCTCGAGACGCTCTATGGTGAAACGCAACACCCCGTCCTCAGGTTGATTCTCGAGTATCGAGAATTACAGAAATTGCTCGGCACCTACATCGAGGCGCTGCCGACCTACCTCAGCCGCAACACCGGCCGCGTGCATACGAGCTATCACCAGACGGGCGCGGTGACCGGGCGGCTATCGAGCAGCGAGCCGAATCTGCAAAACATCCCGATTCGCACCGAGCTGGGCCGGCAGATTCGCAAGGCCTTTGTGCCGCGCGGCCCCGATGAGCGCCTGGTCGTCGCCGATTACTCGCAGATTGAGCTGCGTATTCTCGCGCACTATTGCGGCGACGAAAACCTGATTCAGGCCTTTCACGATGATCGCGACATCCACGCTGTCGTCGCGGCACAGGTCAACAGCGTGCCGCTCGACGCCGTGACCAAGGACATGCGCAGCCGCGCGAAAGCGGTGAACTTCGGCATCATTTATGGGCAATCGGCCTTTGGCCTGGCGCAGACGACGGGCATGTCGCGCAACGAGGCGCAGGCGTTCATCGATCAATACTTTGTGCGCTATCCGCGCATTCGCGAGTTCATCCAGCAATGCGTTGAAATTGCGCGGCGTGAAGGTTGCGTACGGACGATCCTGGGCCGGGCGCGGCCGATCGACAACATCGACTCGCGCAACCGCACGGCCAAGGCGCAGGCCGAGCGCTTCGCCGTCAACACGGTGATCCAGGGTTCCGCCGCCGACCTGATCAAGATCGCGATGGTGCGCCTGCATGAGCGGATCGAGACCGAGCGGCTGCCGCTGCGGATGTTGCTGCAGGTGCACGATGAGCTGGTCTGCGAAGCGCCGCAGGGCGCGGTCGAAAGCATGGTCGCGGTTCTGCGTGAAACGATGAGCGGGGCGGCGGCGCTGCGCGTGCCGCTGAAGGTTGACGTCGAAGAAGGCGCGAACTGGCTCGACGCCAAATAGCTCCGCGCCCACAAGCACAGTCACGGCCGCAAGCAGAGCCGCGACCGTAAGGAAGCGGAGCTGCGAGCACCGCCTGAACTTGTGGTCTGTCACACTCTATTTTTCGGGTTCGAATCGAGGGTAGCATGGGCCTCTGGCCCGTGCGTTTAACAATCAACAGCGGCGCAGATTCAAGGCTTGACGCCAGGATCACTCGCGGAGTAACCCGAAAATCGAAGATTGACGAAGCACTTGCGTGATTCTGCAAAGCAACGGAGTAATTCTGAAAATGCCCTAACTCGCGCCGGCTTCGCTCGCGGCGCCGTTCTTCAAGTTGTTCAACCGGATGTACGTCACCGTGGCCGTCGCGACGGGCTTGCCGGCGGTGTCGAATAGATCGACCTGCGTCGGGCAGAGCGTGCGGCCGACCTTGATCACGCGGCTTTCGACCACCACGTCGGTCAGGCAGGGGGCGAGATAGCTGATGTTCAGATTGGTGGTGAGCAGCGGCTCATGAGGCCCGGTGACGGTCACAATCGCGAACCACGCGGCGCAGTCGGCGACCATCGCCAGCATGCCCCCGTGAAAGCCGGGAAAAATCGCACCAAAGCGCGGATCGAGTTTGGCCGAGAGGCGACAGCAACCCTCCACAGCTTCGAGCAACTGCAACCCCAGCGAATCGACGCAGGCGATCCCGGCGACCTTGTCGCGGATGGCTTGTACTTGTGCGGCGGTGAATTTCATTGAGTTTCTAACGCTTCGTCACACTCAAATTAACGGGTAAGAAACAAGGGTAGCATGGGCCTCTGAGCCTGTGAATTTTTCGCCTTGACGCGAGTGGTATC